>JAOAES010000308.1 GCA_026416655.1 Fimbriimonadales bacterium | reverse complement strand
CAGCCGTCCGCGCCGCACATATTCGTCTGCCTGTTGCAGGGTCGTGAGTTTCATCACGCTCTCCACTTTCGCCCATCACACCGCTCTATTATAACCCATGCGGGCGATGGGCGTTGTCAGTATTTATGTGGTATTTTCGAGCGCAACAATCCGATTCCTGCCGCTGCGCTTCGCGATTTCGAGGGCTTCGTCGGCTTTTTCCAGCAGTTGTGCGGGGTCGTCGGTGCTATTCGGATACGCGGCGACGCCGATACTGACCGAGATTTTGAGGTAGGGGTTGCCTGTGGTATCGAGGAAGGTCACTTCGCGCACCGCCTGCGCTACCCGACGCGCAGCGACGACCCCGCCCTGTAAATTAGTAGAGGGCATCAACACAACGAACTCGTCGCCGCCGTAACGGGCGATGAGCTCCGTGTTGCGCAGTGCGCTTTGCAAGATTTCCGCCAGCTGCACCAGTAAATAGTCGCCTTCCAGATGCCCGTACTGGTCATTTACCTGTTTGAAGCCGTCCAGATCGATGAGCATTATCGTGAGGGGATGCTGATAGCGGCGGCAGAGGTTCACCTCCTCACGATAGCGCTCCTGAAAATGGCGATAGTTATACAGCCCCGTCAATCCGTCGGTTGTCGCCAGCCGTTCCAGATCGCTGAGCAGCTGCGCTCGTTCCAGAATACTGGTCAACTGGAACGCCAGCGTCTGTAGCAGTTCGAGGTCGAGTTCATTGAAGGGGGGCAGCTCTGTGCGCCCCAGCACAATCACGCCTTGCATGCGTATCCCACCGCGCAACGGCGCGATGAGGAGGCTTTTAAGCGGGGCAAACAGGTCAGCGCGCTCATGGGCTGCGTCCACCATCTGCCCACGCGGAGGAATCGGTTCCGATTCCGTCGTCGTCAACGCGGGCAACGCCGCGCGCAGGTCGGGCGGCGCACCCACTTGCGCCGCAATCTCCAGCTGCTCGCCACGCTTGAGCAGAAGCTGGGCATGCTCATACGGCAGGAGTGACTTAATCATGCTCAAAGCGTGCTGCGGCAGCGACTGCACACTATTGGTGGAGAACAGAAGATTTTCCAAATCGTACAGCAGTTGCGTCTCGGCGAGGCGCACCCCCATCAGGCGCAGTTGCTCCAGTAAGACGAGCAGCCCCGTGAGGTAAGGCGTCAAGGCGCGTAGGCGGGCGCGCGTTTCGGGCGAAAAGCCGCCTTCCGTGCGGGTGCTGAGCGCGACCGCGCCGAGAATGCGCCCTTCACAGAGGAGGGGTTGCACCACGGCGTCGGTGCGTTCGAGAGGCGCACCGTGCGCCTCGGCGAGCCGCTCACAACTGAGCGCGTCCGCACGCAGCTGGTCGGCGACCTGTTGCGGCGGCGACTTTTTCTGGAACGGGCGCACGGGCGTCAGCGCGGCGTTATGCGTTAGTGGCGTCAGGGAGCCAATCGCGCAAGCGACGTGCAACAACGCGCCCGTCTCGTCGGTCAGGTAAAGCGCCGCGCCCGACGCCCCAAAACGCGCCCGCAGGCGTTCCAGAAGAGTCCGGTAGAGCGCGTTCGGCTCGCGGGCTTGCTGTAGCGCGTGGAGCAGCTCCGCGGCGTCCTGTAGCGTCGTGAGGTGTTCCTCCATTCGGCGGTAGTGATACGCCAACTCGCGATAGCTCTCTTTGACACGGCGTTCAGCCGCTTCACTCTCCGCGACGGCTTGCGCCGCCTGCGCCATCAGCGCGTCCTGCGCCACCTGAATACGCCGCCGCCACGCCCAGTTCAACGCCGCGCCCAGCAACACCATGCCCATCATCCAGCTGAGCGTGAGCGGATCCGAGGGGACAAACTCTCCTGTTCGGTAAAATGATACCGTGTAAACTGTGCCCGCTCCCACGATGCCCCCTATCAGTGCGCCCAACGCCTCCGAACGAATCAGCGCGTAGAACAAGGGGACGAGCAGCAAGCAGTACGCCCACGCCGCGCCCTGCGTAGCCCAAAGCACGACGCCGACAAGAGCGTTATCGACAATCAGCCCAAACAGAGTCGTATAAAAGGTGCGTTGGCGATGCTCAAACACCGTTGCAAGCAGTGCGCTCAGCACGAGTGCGCCATAGCCCACCCACACCGTCTCTGAAAGCGCGCGCTGCCAGAACACGCCGCCCAAATAGACTAATCCGACCGCCCTGAACGCCCACACACAAGACTCTCCTGAGACGGAAAAAAGTATACCTGATATGTAAAGTTTCGACATCGCTCTTCAGGCGTGTCAGCAGGTACAATACAACGGGAGGTCAACGATGCGATTACCGTTCAAGAAAATTCTGGCGCCGACCGACTTCAGCGAGCCGTCCTACTATGCGCTCGATATGGCAGTGGAGCTGGCAGAGCATTTCAACGCGGAGCTGCACCTGCTCCATGTCGTACCACCGCTGCATGTCGTACCCGTGCCTGTGAATGTGGAAGTGCCCCTGTACGAGAGCGAGATGCGCGAAGCGGCGGAGCGCTCGATGCAGGAGTTGATGGAGCAGCGCATTCCCAAGACTCTGACCGTGTTTTCCAGCGTGGTGTGGGGCGACCCCGCCGATGAGATTATCGCTTACCAGAAGGAGAAAGGCATCGACCTGATTGTCATCGCCACGCACGGGCGCAGCGGCTGGAAACGCTGGGTGTTCGGCTCCGTGACCGAAAAGGTGGTGCGCATCCCCACCTGCCCCGTGCTAACCATCAACGCACCGCAGGAGGAGTAGCCATGCGCTTCTGGGCTGCAAAACGCCCACTGATTTTCGGGCATCGTGGGGCGAGTATGCACGCGCCTGAGAACACGCTGTCCGCGTTCCGACTCGCCTTAGAGATGGGCGCAGACGGAATCGAACTCGATATCACCCCCAGCGCGGATGGAGTCCCGATGGTAATCCATGACCCCAACCTGGAGCGCACCACCAACGGCAAGGGGGATGTGCGCCAGCTCAGCGCGGCAGAAATCCAGCGCTACGACGCGGGCGCCCACTTCGGCGGTAAATATGCAGGCGAGCGCGTGCCTACCCTGCAGGAAGTGTTCGACGCCTTCGGCAACCGCACGCGCTACAACCTCGATATGAAAACCTTTTTCCCCGAAGACCGCCCCCTCATCCGAACGATTCTGGGGCTAATCGAGCAGTATAAACTTGCGCCCTATATTCTCATCTCGTCGTTCAGCCTTGATACGCTGCGTTGGTTTACCGAAGAGTCGCGCCAGCTGCGCCTGGGCGTTCTGATTAGTCAGCACACGCCGCATATGATGCGCGAAGACGGGCGTCGCTGGGGCGTGCGCTACGAGGCGTTGCACCCCAATCACACGCTCGTGGACGCAGCGGTGATGCGCAAGGCGCGCCAGCAACGCAAAAAGGTGGCGGTGTGGACGGTGAACGATGCGGAGCGCAAGCGCGAGCTTGCCGCGCTGGGCGTCGATGCGATTATCACGGACGACCCCGTGCGGTAGAGGCACGCCAGGAAGCGCGCCCCCGTCGAATTCAGGGCGATACCCGCCTCGCTACCGCTCATACTGGAGAGAATGGTTCTTGCGCTCGATTTAGGTACGACAGCAGTCAAGGCGGCGGTAGTTTCGCCTCAGGGTGAGTTGCTGGCGTGGGATTCAGAGCCGCAGCCCCTGATATTCACGCCCGACGGCGGGGTAGAGCAAGACCCGTGCGTCTGGTGGGAGTTGCTGACGCGCTTGGTTCGCCGCCTCTTGCAGAGCGCGCCCGAACGGGGCAGCTCGATTCGCGCCGTATGCTGCACGGGGCAGTGGTCCGGCACGGTCGCCGTCGATGCGCAGGGCGCGCCGTTGGGCAATGCGATTATCTGGATGGACACGCGCGGCGCACCCGACATCGCGGAACTCATCGGCGGTTTCCCCAGCCTGATGGGCTACAACCTGTTCCGATTGCGCACATGGCTGCGGTTGACGGGGGGCGCGCCTGCACGCTCGGGCAAAGACCCGCTGGCGCATATCTTGTGGCTCCGCCGCGCGGACCCCGCCCGCTATCGCGCCACCTTCAAGTTTCTGGAGCCGAAAGACTACCTGAACCTGCGCTTGACGGGACGGTTCACGAGTTCTTACGAGACGCTCGCACTCCACTGGCTAACTGACAATCGCGCAATTGGGCGCATCGACTATCATCCGACTCTGCTGCGCTACGCCGGCTTGCGCCGTGAACAGTTCCCTGACTTGCATCCCAGCACGGCGATAGTGGGAGCGCTGTTGCCTGCCGTCGCCGACGAGTGGGGCTTGCCGCGCGACGTGCAGGTCGTGAACGGCACGCCCGACCTGCACGCGACAGCAATCGGTTCTGGCGGGCTGAGTGATTTTCAGGCGCACATCGCGCTCAGCACCTCCGCGTGGATTAGCTGCCACGTGCCGTTCAAACGCACAGCGATGCTTCACAACATCGCGACGCTCCCTGCGGGGATACCAGGACGCTATTTCATTGCGAACGAGCAGGAGATGGCAGGCGCGTGTTTGAACTGGCTACGCGACCTGTTCTGGGGCGAGGATGCCCCGCCTGACGCTTACGCGCAACTGGATGCTTTGGCGGCACAGTCGCCCGTTGGCGCGGGGGGCTTGCGTTTCACGCCATGGCTGGTGGGCGAGCGCACGCCTGTCGAGAATCCCCACATTCGCGGCGGGTTTCACGGCTTGAGCCTGCAACACGGGCGCTCTGAGATGGCGCGGGCGGTGTTGGAAGGCGTCGCGCTGAATGCACGCTGGCTGCTGGAGGCGGTGGAGCGGCTCGCAGGCAGGCGACTGAACCCCCTTCGGCTGATTGGCGGCGGAGCGCGCTCCGCGCTCTGGGCGCAGATAGTCGCCGACGCGCTCAACCGTGACATTTGGCAGATGGCGCATCCGCAGATGGCGACGGTACGGGGCGCAGGCATGCTCGGCGCGGTCGCGATGGGCTGGACAGACTGGACGCACCTGGAGCGGTGCGCCCCGGTGCAAGCCCATTTCGCACCCGACCCGGAGAACACACGGCGCTACGACGCGCTCTATCGCGAGTTCCGCGTGCGTTATCGGGTAGAGTCTCGGCTAAGTCGATGAGAACCGTCATCGCAGGCTACTACGGCTATCGCAACTGGGGCGACGAAGGCTCGCTGGCGACCCTGCTTGAGACGCTCCCCCGTTGGTCGGCGGGAAACCGACGCTCCGCGGAAGTCTATGTGCTGTCCGCCGACCCCGCCTTCACCGAAGCCGCCTACGGCGTTCAGGCAATCCCGCGAATGAACCTTCGCATGGTGCGTTGCGCCATTCGCGACTCGGACGCGCTGATTTTCGGCGGCGGAAGCCTGTTGCAAGACGCCACCAGCCTGCGCTCGCTGCTGTACTACCTCGCACTCATGCGCTGGGGGCTGAAGGCGCACGGCAAGGTGTTGCTCGTTGGACAGGGCGTGGGACCGCTGCGCCGCTCGATCAGTCGCTGGCTGGTGGGGGCGACGCTACGCAAGGTTCCGTTCCTCAGCGTGCGCGACTCCGACTCCGCCGACTTGTTGCGCCGCCTGGGGGTTCCGCATGCGACGCTCGATGCCGACCTGACCTGGGCGCTGGGCGCGCAACCGCCCCACCTCGAGCTGGACGCCCACTCCCGCTGGATTGGGCTTGCGCCGCGTGGCTGGAAGGACGCCCCCGTTCAGGAAGCGTTCACGGCGCTGTGTCGCCAAATTCACGCCGACGGCTATCGCGCCCTGCTCATCCCGATGCAGGAAACTCAGGACCGTCCGCTGTGCGAGAGGATTGCTTCTGCAACCGAGGCGGAGGTGCTACCGCCGCCCGCGCACCCGGCGCAGCTGCTGGGTATCATGCGCGCACTTCACGGAATGGTCGCCATGCGCTTGCATGGGGCGATTTTCGCCGCTTCTCAGGGAACGCCCCCACTCTGCGTTACCTACGACCCGAAAGTGAACGCGCTGGCGGCTCAGCTTGACGCGCCGCTCGTGCCGCTGGACTCTATCGAACAGGGGCTGCTGTCTGCCTGGCAGACCTTTGCCCCACAGATGGACGCCCTACGCGCCCCTCTTATGCAGCGCACGCATGCCCTGCGCATCGCGGCGCAGGAGTTGCGAATGCGCGTACAAGCGACCCTTTCTGGCAGGAAACCGCTAATGGATCGCGAAACGACAGCGCGATGATTCGCGCGCTTCGCTGGGCGACGATGGTGCTGCTTATCCTCATCGCGGCGCTCACCTTCACGCCGCTGGTGTGGCTACTCGCCGCCTCGCTCAAAGCGCCCGAAGACCTGTTCTCCTACACCTTCTTCTCGCCCAACCCCAGCCTGAAAAACTTTTACGACCTGTTCACGCAGGTCGACTTCCTGCGTTTCGTGGCAAACAGCGTGTTCGTCGCGTGCGCGGGCGTGGTCATCCAGCTCTTCTTCTCCTCGCTGGCGGGCTTCGCCCTGGCAAAATACGAGTTCAAAGGCAAGCAGGCGATTACCATCCTGATGCTCGCAACGCTGCTGATTCCAGGTCAGGTAACCCTCGCGCCGACCTATGAACTCATCTATCGGATGGGGCTGGTGGACACTTATGCGGGCTTGCTGGTGCCCGGCGCGGTGAGCGTGTTCGGCATCTTCCTGTTTCGGCAGGCGATGCTCAGCGTGCCCACAGAGCTGATTCACGCTGCGCGGATCGACGGCTGCTCCGAGTTCCAGATTTACTGGCAGATTGTTGTGCCCACTGTGCGCCCGATGGTGGGCGCGTTCGTGCTGATTGCGTTCATGGGACAGTGGAACTCGTTCCTGTGGCCCCAGATTATCCTGCACAGTGCGGAACGGTTCACTCTGCCAATTGCGCTGACGCAAATGGTGGGGATTTATCAGCAGCAGTACGGGATGCTGATGGCGGGCACACTGCTGAGTATCTTGCCTGTGATGGCGCTGTTCCTGTTCCTGCAGCGCGAGTTCGTGGCAGGATTGACAGCGGGAGCGGTGAAAGGATAAATGGAGTGAGGAGATGCAACAGGCAATTCCGCTTCAAGCGCGACTCGAAATTCGCGCGGGAATGGTGGAGCGGAGCGGATTCGAACCGCCGACCTCTTGCATGCCATGCAAGCGCTCTCCCAGCTGAGCTACCGCCCCAGCAAAGACGCACTGACGCCTTGCCTCCAAAATAATACCCGACCACACCGCGCTATTTCAAGGGGGTAGCTTGCTCCAACGCCTGTCACGCTAAGAGGGTTTTCGAGCAAGAGGCAATAGCGCCCTGAGCCTTGCCCGATCTTCCATCCGCAGCGCGTCGCTAATCGCCTGTAAACGCTCCGTCAGCGCGTCCAGCCACTCCGCCGTTGCCTCGCGATTGAGCCAAAACAACTCTGTCCAGAGTTCGGGATTACTTTGCGCTACGCGCGTGGCGGAGCGCCAGCTCCCACCTCCCGAAAGCAACGTCGGATTCTCCGCATGCAACATCGTGAGGCTAAACGCAAGGCAGTGGGGCATAAAACTGAGGAGGGCGAACTCTCTGTCATGCTGCGCTGCGTCCATCCGTACCGGAACGGCGCGAACAGTGCGGATCAGACGCTCCACGCGCTCTACCGCATCCGCGTCGGTTTCGGGCGTTGGCGTGATAACCCACTGTGCGCCTTGAAACAGGTCAGCGCGTGCTGACCGATAGCCGTGTTGTTCCGTCCCGGCAATCGGGTGTCCACCTACAAATCGGTTGGGATGCCGCAGGGATGCGTGCGCCCATTCCAATACAGGCAGTTTGACGCTGACGACATCCGTAACCACAGTTTCGGGACACAGGCGGGGCGCAAGACGCCGAAAGAGTTCAGGTACAGCCTGCGGAGGCGTGGCGACGATAATCAGGTCGGCATCGGCGCAGGCATCTGCAGAGTCCACGGGCTGGTCAATCGCGCCCAGCGCCAGCGCGCCCCACACCGCTTCGGAGTCGACGTCGTAGCCCAGCACCAGGTCGCCTAACTCCGCGTGCTGATACGCCAATCCAATCGATGTGCCAATCCCGCCCAAGCCGATGATGCTGACTCGCATGGTGTTTAGGCTCCTCGTCGGCGAGGACGCCGACGCTACGCTCTTAGCGTTCCCGTGCTTTTTTCTCCAGCTCCTCGACTCGCTTCACGAGTTCGGGTAGCCTGTACAGGTGCGCCAGTACCTGAAGCCACTCGCGGTGAGGGATGGCAGGCGTGCCCCAGTAGACGCCGTTTGCGGGCAGACTCTTGGACACTCCGCCCTGCGCGCCCACTACCACATTATCGCCCACCTGCACATGGTCTTTCACACCCACCTGCCCTGCCAGAATCACATGATGCCCCAGCGTAGAGCTGCCCGCGATACCTACCTGCGCCACCAGCAGGCAGTGTTCACCCACCTGCACATTGTGGGCAACCTGCACGAGGTTGTCGATCTTGGTGCCTTTGCCGATTCGCGTCGCGCCCGTTGTGGCGCGGTCGATGGTGGTGTTGCAGCCGATTTCCACCTCGTCTTCAATCACCACGCGCCCGATCTGGGGGATTTTGTGGTGGATGCCCTCATGCTGCACATAGCCGTAGCCATCGCCGCCAATCACGGCGCCCGCATGAATAATCACGCGCTTGCCGATTTGCACGCGCGGCATTATCGTGACATGCGGATAGACCACGCAATCATCGCCAATCTCCACCTCATCGCCGATGTAGCAGAAGGGATAGACTCGCACGCGATGCCCGATTTTCACACGCTCGCCCAGCACGACGTAGGGCATCAGGCTCACTTCATCGCCAAGTTCGCATTCTGCGCCGATAATCGCCGTTGGGTGAACTCCCGGCGCGGGCGTCTGGAACGGGCTGTAGAGGGCGAGGATTTTCGCCCAGGCGAGGCGCGGCGCCGGGTGCAACAGAAACGACTTTCCCGTGTCGGCGGGGGTAGGCAGGTTCGGTTTCGTTAGAATCGCCGCGGCGGGCGAGGCGAGCGCCTCTTGCAGACGGCGAGCGTCTTCTGCAAAGGTCAAGCCCCCCGCCGGTACATCCTCGATACCGCCCACCGCTGAGACTGCCAATTCCGCATCGCCGCGCGCCACACCTTGAATCAGCTCCGCCAGTTGCGCCAGTGTGTAGGTTGCCATCAGCGAATATGATACCGCCTGAGCCACCGGGCGGTGTGCCGACGGCTCAGCCGAGTCGGAACTCTTCGGATTTGAACTCGTAGAGCGCGCCCGTCTCGATGGCGGTCTTCGCGCCGAGGATGCAGGTTAGCGCAGGCAAGGCGTCGGCGGCGGTACATTTCGGCTGCTCGCCCGTGCGCACGCACTGCAGGAAATGTTCCAGCTCGGCGTAGTAGGCGTTGCGCTGCCCCTGCTGAGCGAGCTGCTCGCCGCGTTGCGGGGCGCGGCGCGTCGGCGTCGGCTCAATCACCACCGCCCGACGACCGTCCACCTGCACCGTGTTCGCGTCGTCCTCCCATGCCAACTTCTCCGCGTTGCGCTCGCGGAACAACAAGCCCGAAGTCTCGTTGGTGAGAACCAGCGTGCCCTTATCGCCGAAAAACCATTCGCCGTAGCCATCGTAGGCGTTCGTGGTGATGCTGCTGTACATCACGCGCACGCCGCCCGGGTAGTTGAAAATCAGCTCCACATTATCGTACACCTCGCGCCCGTCTTTCCAGTAATCGATGCCGCCGTAGCCCATCACAGAAACGGGCAGCGCGCCCAGAAACCAGTTCACCACATCGAGCTGGTGGCTTGCCAGCTCGGTGAGCAGTCCATGTGAGTAGTCCTTATAGAGCCGCCAGTTGAGCAGGCGTTCGAACTTGGGGTCGGGGACGGGACGGCGCCAGCTGTTGTTGCGATGCCACAGCACGCGCACATGGGTGATTTTGCCAATTGCGCCCTCTTTGATAAGCCAGTACGCCTGATTATAGGTATCGTTGTAGTGGCGCTGGTGCCCGATTTGGAGCAGTTTGCCCGTGCGCTGAGCCGTTTGCGCCATCTGACGCGCCTCATCGATGCTGTAGGCGATGGCTTTCTCGCAGAACACATGCTTGCCCGCCTGCAAGGCGTCGATAGTCATCGGGGCGTGCAGGTGAAGCGGCGTGGCGATGACGACGGCTTCGATATCCTTGCGCTCCAGCAACGCGCGATAGTCGCTGTAGCCCTGCGCTTGGAACTGTGTGAGTTCCACGGCACGAATGCGGTTCGGCGCGTAGATGTCGCAGACCGCGACGACTTCTGCGCTGGGCATACTCATCAGCTGGCGCAAGAGGTTTTGCCCCTGCGCGCCCACGCCAATCATGCCGACCTTGACCTTTGCCTGCTGATTCGCGCGGGCGACCAGCGTGCTAAACGAGGCAGTTGCCGCCGCTATCGCGCTCCGCTTCAAAAACTCCCGGCGAGTGAGGCTCATAACTCAATTATACCAATCGGAATTCCAAATGTCGTTGAGCCATCGCCCGCAGCTCCTCTCCCAGAGGGAGAGGAGCTGGGGATGAGGGTAAGGCACGGGCTATCCGACGATGGCTTCGTCGATAGGCATTACCTATTTGTCCACTGCAATCTGCACGCGCTTGCGCAGCGCCGCCTGCGCCGCCGCCAACCGTGCAATCGGCACGCGGAACGGCGAGCAGCTCACATAGTCCAGCCCCACCTCGTGGCAGAAAGCAATCGAGTCGGGGTCGCCGCCATGCTCGCCGCAGATGCCCACCTTCAAGTCGGGACGCACCGCCCTGCCCATATCGAACGCCATTCGTATCAACTTGCCCACGCCGTCGCGATCGAGCGTGACAAACGGGTTCTCAGGCAGGATTTTATGCTCCACATAGTAGGCGAGGAACTTGCCCTCGGCGTCGTCGCGGCTGTAGCCGAAGGTGGTCTGCGTGAGGTCGTTCGTGCCGAACGAGAAGAACTGCGCATACTGCGCAATCTCGTCGGCGGTCAGCGCGGCGCGCGGGATTTCGATCATCGTGCCGAACTTGTAGTCCACGCGCACGCCCTCGCCCTCCATCACCTCTTTGGCGACGCGCTCCAAATGCTCACGGGCGAGCCTAAGCTCGTTTACATGCCCCACCAGCGGGATCATAATCTCCACATGCGGGTCGTAGCCGCGCCGTGAAGCCTCCGCCGCCGCCTCCAGAATCGCTGTGACCTGCATCTCCACGATTTCGGGGTACAGCAGCGACAGGCGCACACCGCGCAAGCCAAGCATCGGGTTCGCCTCGTGCAGTTCCTCCACGCGCTGCAGCAAGCGTCGCTTCTCCGCCAGCTCCGCCGAGTCGGGCGCGGTAATCTCCAGCTGCGCCACCTCGCGTATCAGGTCTTCATAGCGCGGCAGGAACTCGTGCAGCGGCGGGTCAATCAGGCGAATCGTCACGGGCAGCCCGCGCATCACCTCGAAAATCTCGAAGAAGTCCTGCCGCTGGAACGGCAGCAGGCGGCTCAGCGCGTCGCGCCGTTCTTTTTCGGTCTTGGCGAGGATCATCTCCTGCATAATCGGCAGGCGTTGCTCGCCGAAGAACATATGCTCGGTGCGAGCTAAGCCGATACCTTCCGCGCCGAACTCAAGGGCTTTGGCGGCGTCGTGGGGGTTGTCGGCGTTGGCACGGATGCGCAGGCGGCGGAACTCGTCCGCCCATTTCAACAGCGTGTGCAGCTCTGGGCTGAGTTCTGGCTCCACCGTGGGCACCGCGCCCTTGTACACCTTGCCCGTGCTGCCGTCGATGCTGATATAGTCGCCCTCGCGCACCGTGAGCGCCGAGCCGTCGAACTCGACGGTGAACAGGTTCTCGTACTCGTCCACGCTAATCGCCTCGCAGCCCGCCACGCACGGGATACCGAAGCCTCGGGCTACGACGGCGGCATGGGAGTTTGAAACCAGCACGGGCGTCAGCTGAGAGGAGAAGATGATGTAGTTTTTGTCCAGCTCATGCTCAGCGTCGACTTCAAAGTTATACACGAGGGTCTCCTCCTCTTCAGGAGCGACCGACACGCGGTAGGAGCGAATAGGCGCGTTCAGCAGTTTCGCCATCGCCTTGCGCGTCTCTTCTTGCTTGCACAAAGGCAGGATGTCGCGCTGGATTTTGTCCGCACCGAACATAATGTTGCGCTTCACTGCCTCGCGCACGCGCCCATGATAGTTGACCTCCTCGACGATGTCAGAACACAAGGCGCGCATGCTGAAGCACTTCGAGGCATAGCGCCGACTTGGCGGAACCGCTCTAAGGCGACTGGAGCAGGCTAACAGCTGTTCGACGCCCTCAGTAATCTGCACCAGATGCGACTCGCGATTATTGGTAACCTGGGGCAAGATGCCGAGTCGGAGACAAGCCAGCACTAACGCCTCGAGCAACTGGGGCTTCCTGTGGGAGACCACAATCTGCACTCTGACTTTGCTCGATTTAGCGGAGTAGGAGCCGTCGCCGTCGATGTAGCCCGCGAGGAAGTGTCGAAGCGACTCTTCATCCGCTTGCAGAATCCATTTGACGATGTTTTCTGCAACCTCGCTGAGGCGTGCAGCAGGCTCTTTTCGGAAGCAGATGTGATCGGCAACCTCGCCTTCAATGATACGCCCTCTTAGCACTCCGCTGCCGCGGCGGAGACGCACAGGGCGCATCGAGTAGCCGAACGCCTCCTCAAACGCTTGGCGCACGCGCTGGATGAACTCCGCTTTTTCAGGCGTCGGCTTCTGAACAAAGACGACATATCCTTTCGTCCGCGTCAGGCAGATGTAGCCGTCCGAGAGCAGTGCGCCCAGTACATACGCAAATGCAGGCGAATAATGCGTTTCGCCCAGAGGGGGAATTCCGTCCAGCACAACAAGATACTCGCCATTCTGCGCGACCTCGTGAAGGGGGACTTTCACGAGCTGGCGTTCGCGAATGACGAACATCTTGTGGTCAGGCGTGATGCGGAACCAATTGTTTTTAGACCGCCCTGTCTGGGATACCTGAGCGCGAACGACCTTTTCGGGACGCCGCCCCGCCGCAATAATCGGACGCCACACAGGGCGCAGCGAGGTAGTGTCAAAGGACAGAATCTTTAGGGGAACTTCGTCGGCGAACAGCTCGAATGCCTGCTCCGCAGTCAGGAAGCCCCTATCGGTAAGAATGCGCGTTTCGCCTGCGATGCAGGTCATCCCACCTCTGGCAGTCAAAATCCCCTTCGATGCCAACATCCCGCCTACATCGTCGGGGTTCGTTTCGGGGCGCACGAGAATCACCGGTTCGTGCTTGCCCTGCTCCATCGCGCGTTTGGAGTCAAACACGGCGCGTCCGCTGGCTGCGCCGGGCGACGCGCCGAGTCCTTGCGCCAGCAGAGGGTATTCGCCAGTGGCAAGGGCGCGCTCGTCCAAGTGGGGGTGCAGCAGCTGGTCTAAGTGGCTGGGTTGCACGCGCAGGATTGCCTCATCGCGCCCAATCAGCCCTTCCTGCGCCATATCGACAGCGATTTTCACGGCGGCGCGTCCTGTGCGCTTGCCCACGCGACACTGGAGCATCCAGAGCCGCCCACGCTCCACCGTGAACTCCAGATCCATCATGTCGCGATAGTGGCGTTCCAGTCGGTCAGCGATTTCGAGGAACTGCTGATACACTTCGGGCATGCGGTCGTGCAGCGCGCTCAGGGGCAGCGGGGTGCGCACGCCCGCGACCACATCCTCGCCTTGCGCATTCGGTAGAAACTCGCCATACAATTCGCGCTCGCCCGTGGACGGGTCGCGCGTGAACGCCACGCCCGTGCCCGAATCGTCGCCCATGTTGCCGAACACCATCGCCTGCACGTTGCATGCCGTGCCCAAATCGTGCGGGATTTTCTCACGCTCGCGGTAAATCACGGCGCGCTCGTTGTTCCACGAACGGAACACGGCTTCAATCGCCATCTCCAGCTGCTGGTAGGGGTCTTCGGGAAACTCTTTACCCTGGTCGCGCACGAGCTGCTTGAACTCGCTCACTAACTCTTTCAGCGCGTCGGCGGGTACTTCGGTATCCTGCTTCACGCCCAGGCGGTGCTTCAACGCCTCGAACCGCTCTTCGAAGAGCCGTTTGGGAATGTCCATCACCACATCGCTGAACATCATCACGAAGCGGCGATAGGCGTCGTAGACAAAGCGGGGATTTTTTGTGAGTTTGACCATGCCCGCCGCCGTCGTGTCGTTCAGACCGAGGTTCAAAATCGTGTCCATCATGCCGGGCATCGAGAACTTCGCCCCGGAGCGCACGGAGACCAGCAAGGGGTTATTGGGGTCGCCGAACTTTTTGCCCACGCGCCCTTCCACAATCTGCATTTTCTCGCGCACTTCCTGCATCAAGCCGTCGGGCAGACGCAGGCGCTTCATATAGCCACGACAAACATCGGTCGTAATCGTAAATCCGGGCGGTACAGGTAATCCGATATTGGTCATCTCGGCGAGGTTCGCCCCCTTCCCGCCGAGCAAATCGCGCATGTCCGCGCGTCCTTCCTCAAAAAGGTACACTCGCTTCATAATTGCCTCCTTGTTTGTGGTCTGCGTACAGGTGATGCGCGACGGCGACGTCAGGTGCGCGCCCGCGCCGTTGGGGGCGAAGGGCTAAGCGTAGCCCTGTATATTATGGCATGTCGAGCGGGCATATCGTTATTCCCCGCACGGCGTTGCCGGCGCACTCGGTATACTATCCTCGCATGCTCAACAAACAAGATCTCCAGAAGTGCATTCACTGCGGGCTATGTTTGCAGGCGTGTCCGACCTATATCGCCACCGGACAGGAAGCCGAGTCGCCGCGTGGCAGGATTTACCTGATGCGTCAGGCGTATGAGGGGCGGATTGAGTGGGCGCAGGCGCGCCCCCATATCGACGCCTGCATGGGGTGCCTGGGCTGTCAGACGGCGTGCCCGTCGGGCGTACCTTATGCGAAACTCATCGAGGCGGCGCGCGCCGAGATCGAAACGCATGCGCGCTCTCCCATCTCACGCTTCGTCCGCCGACACGCCATCAAAAACTTCACCACTCCCCATCGCCTGCGGCTCTTGCTGCGCATTGCAAGGGCAACGGGAATGCGGCGCGCCCCACGCTGGATGGCGAAGCTACTTGGCGCTGCGGAATCGGCGGTTCAGCTGCCTGCCCTCCCCCCAAAAACCTGGCGACCGACACAGAATACCTTTCCTGCACAAGGAACGCCCAAAGCGCGCGTAGGGCTGTTGCTCGGATGCGCCATGCAGGCGCTGTTCGACAGGGTGCATCGAGCAACGATTGGCATGCTGACTTTGGCGGGCTACGAGGTGCATATCCCTCGCAATCAGGGCTGCTGCGGTGCGCTCTGGGTGCATAACGGCTACCCGCGCGAAGCGCAAGGCAACGCCCGCAGGCTATTTCAAGCGTTCCGTGAGGTGGACTATATCGTCGTGAACGCCGCAGGGTGCGGCTCCACAATGAAAGAGTATGGCATGCTGTTTCAGGGCACTCCGGAACAGGCAGTCGCGGAAGCGTTCGCCCAGCGGGTACGCGATGTGCATGAACTGCTCTATGAAGCCGACCTGCCCGCGCCGAAACGCGCCGACTCGCTCTGCGTGACCTACCATGACGCCTGCCACCTTGTGCATGGACAGGGAATCCGCCAGCAGCCCCGCGCACTGCTACAGCGGCTGCCCAATCTGAAACTGGTAGAGATGGATGGCTCCGACATGTGCTGCGGTTCCGCAGGCATTTACAACCTGCTGCAGCCGAAACTCGCTCGCGACGCGCTGCAGCGTAAGATCCAGAACATTCGCAACACGGGCGCGACGCTCGTCGCCAGCGCCAATCCCGGCTGCACGCTCTGGATACGACAGGGGCTGCAGGAGGCGAACCTGCCGGTTGAGGTGTTGCATCCTGTGGAGATTCTGGCGAAAGCCTACGAGGTCATGCCATAATAAAGCGTATGCGATTTCGGAAGGACGCGCCCCCGCGCTGGTTGCGGCGCTGGTGCCCGGATGAACATGTGCAGAGCGTGGCGGAAATCACGCCCGAACGCTTGCAGGCAAGAGGCATAAGCGCGTTGCTGCTGGATTTAGACAATACAATTACCCCTTGGCGCAGCCGTCAAGTGCCGCCTGAGGTCGCCGCTTGGGTCAGGCGGATGCAGGAGGCGGGGATACAACTCTGTTTCGTCTCCAACACACGCAACATCGGCAGATTACAGTGGCTCAGTGAGCAACTCGGCGTCCCCTACGCGCGCGGTCCGATGAAACCGCGCCGCGCGATGCTGCGCCGCGCCCTGAAGATGCTCGGTGTGGAGGCGCAGCATGCCGCGATTGTGGGCGACCAGCTGTTTACCGATGTGTGGGGCGGCAACCGTCTGGGGATTTACACCATCTGGGTTCGCCCGATGCACCCGCGCGAGTTCATCGGAACCAAAGTGAGCCGCCAAGTGGAAAAGTGGCTACTGAGGCGGCTGGAACGCTATCAGGTTGACGAGAACGCCTCCTGACCTCATGGGGTTGCCGCCCCACTTGCCCATTTACTCCAGTATCACGGTCGGCTCCATCGGGTAGCAGCCCATCGACGCGCCGTAGATGGCAATCCCGCCGGGCAGGTCGGGCGGCACAATCAGTCGAACGCGAATCTGGCGATCTTGCTGCAGCCGAGCGCGCAGCACGGGGGTCATTTCCAGCGTCGCCTCCATCAGGTAGCCGTAGGAGCCGCGTTCCACGCCCGCCCAGTGCGAGAGGACGCCGCGCGCGTCGGCAGGGTCGTCGGGCAGCTCCCAGCGCGCCACGCGCTCGCCCGCGATTTCCACCAGCACGCGCGAGGGATACTTCTTGCCATCGGTCTGGGGGTAGTCTTCAGGTCGGACGCGCTGCGCCCAGTCGACTTTCTCACGCCCCGCTTTCGCGCTGACCTCCATTCGCAGGCGCACGCGCTTCACTTCGCTAAGCGACACGCCTTCGGGGATTTGCACAGCGTACGCCACATAGCCGTGCCCGCGCGCCCAGTGCTTGCCCGAAATCGGCTTTTCGGGCTGGCTTTGCAGATTGAACTCGCTGACGCGGTACTCCGTGGGCTTGAAGCGCAAGATAACGCGCCCCCGCTTGAACTCGAAGGCAGGCAGCTGCTCCATCCCCACCAGCCACTGCGTGTAGTTGATGTGAACGCGCCGTCGGTTCCAGTCCTCCGCCCACACCACCAGCGTCGCGAGACACGGCTCGTCGGGCAATCGCAGGTTCGCCACCGTGAGCGGCGTCAGGCGGTACGGCGGCGTGTTCACAAACACCTGTCGCTGCACCTGACCACGGCGACGGTTGCCCAGCGCGTCGATGTAATCCAGCCGATACAGCAGTGTGAACGGCTTCTCCACGAACCGCCCGGAGTAGTGGCTGAACAGGATGGGAACCTGCACGGTCTCGCCCGGCGCGGCGCGCTTGATGGCAGGCAGGTCGATGACCAGAAAATCTTCGGCGAACACATCGCGCACGCTCATCCGCTCTGCCCAGAAGTCGAAGCCGTACTCTTTGGGGCTGCGGTCGTAGTTGTACACGCCGTTATGCTCCCACTCGATGTCGGTGAGTTCCGTATACACATAGCCCACGAGCCTGTCCATGCTACGCAGCGTGTTGGTGAGCGCAAGCCCGCCCCATGACCAGTCGCCATCGCCGTCGAACGCCGCGAGGTAGCCGTACTCGTTATTGATGAACGGCTCACCCCGACTGCGCCTGCCGTCGATATAGTTCCAGGTTTTGCCAACGCCTATCTCCAGTCGGTTCACTGCCTGATACTGCTGACGAAAGATGTCCACATTCCTGCCATACCAGTGGAACGAGTTCAGGTCGGTCTCCAGGTGCGACCAGCCCGTGTTATCTTGCACGAGGCGGGTGGGGTCGAGTTCTTTGGCGAGGCGATACATCTGCAGTGTCCAGTCCACTCGATGGGCGCGGTTCCCCTCACTCAGCCGCCCGATGCCCCACTCCTCGTTGAACACGGTCCAGATGACGATGCTCGGATGATTGTAGTCGCGTCGTATCTGGTCGCGCAGGGTCTTTTCGAACAGGCGTCGGGCGCGCTCGGACGGGTTGAAAAAGCACGGGATGTCCGCCTGAATCAGCATGCCAAGTTTGTCCGCCCAGTAGAGTTTGCGTGGCTCGTCGGCTTTGATGTGGATGCGCAGCATGTTGAAGCCCGCGCGCTTGGCGAGTTCGATGTCGCGTTTGAGGAACGCATCGTCGGGCGCCGTGTAGAGACCGTCGCGGTTATAGGACTGGTCTAACGCGCCACGCAGGTAAATCGGCGTGCCGTTCAGCAGCACATAGCTGAAGTCCGACTCGCCATACCTGCCCCAGCGTACGGTGCGCACGCCGAAGTAGCCGCGTACGGCGTCGTGCGCGCGTTTCCCGTCTTCTGAGAGCAGGCGCAGCTCAAACTCGTACAGGTGGGGGTTGTCGGGCGTCCATAAGCGCGGATTTTCCAGCACCAGCCGAAAAGTTTTCTCGGTCTCGGTTTCTAAGACGCCGAACCGCTGCGCGGGAAAAGCGCGGTTGAGTGAGCGCAGCTCCAGCTGGAGCGGTTCGCTGACCGCAGCGCGCGCCAGCTCAACCGTGAACTCCACAACGCCAGTGGGAACGCCTGCCTCGTCCGCTTGAGGCACGATTTTGAAATACTGGACACACGCTGCGCCCGTCGCCTCCAGCCAGACGGTCTGCCAGATACCGCTAACGCTGGTGTACCAGTCGGGCACTTGTTTGCCGAGCGGTGTCTCGCGGTCGGTGTGGTCTTCCACGCGCACGGCGAGCGTGTTGGGGCGGTCAAAGCGCACATAGGGCGTGATGTCGAACCGAAACTCGGAGTAGCCGCCCTCGTGTTCGCCCACGCGCTGCCCGTTCACCCACACAGTGGCATGATGGTCGACTGCCCCGAAGCAGAGCCAGACGCGCCGTCCACGCCAGTTTTCGGGCAGCGTGAACTCGCGCCGATACCACGCCACACCCTTGTATTGCGTATCGCCAATCCCGCTGAGCTTGCTTTCCCAGCCGAACGGCACGCGAATCGTGCGCTCGTAGGGCTTGGAGAGGCTGTGCCAGTTTTGCTCAAGCCCCGCGTTTTGAGGGTCGAACTGAAACTCCCAAACGCCGTTCAACGATTGCCAGTCGTGTCGTTCGAAATCGGGGCGCGGATGCTGCGCCAAGCCTATCTGCGCGGTCAGCACCATCCCTGTCATCAGCAGTCCCATCCGTGTCATTGTGCTTTAATTATCCCCAAAAAGTAGCGATGCACGCGCTCGTCGTCGGTCAGCTCGGGATGAAACGCGGTGGCGAGCAGGTTGCCCTGTTGCACGGCGACGATTTTGCCGTCGAACTCGCTCAGGATTTCCACGCCTTTGCCCACTTTAGAGACAATCGGCGCACGAATGAACACACCCCGCACCGGATGTTCGGGCGTCGGCTTGAAGGGGATGTCCGCTTCGAAGCTCTCAATCTGTCTGCCGAAGGCGTTGCGCACGACGGCGATGTCCATCAGTCCCAGCCTCGGCTGTTGACTGCCCTCGATCTCGTTCGCCAACAAAATCAGCCCCGCGCAGGTTCCGTAAATCGGCATTCCGTGCTGGGCGCGGGCGCGGATGGCTTTATCCAGTTCATAGCGCGCCATCAGCTTGCCGATGGTCGTGCTTTCGCCGCCGGGAATAATCAGCGCGTCGATGCCTTCCAGATCGCTGAGCTTGCGCACCTCGCGCGCTTCGACGCCAATCCGCGCCAGCATCGCCAGATGCTCTGCAAAGTCGCCCTGTAATGCGAGAACGCCGACAATCATCTACCATCCGCGCACTGCCATCAGTTCCTCTTCGGCGAGTTTACGCACATCGAGGCTGGGCATCGCTTCGCCGAGACCTTTGGAGACCTCCGCCAGCATCTCAGGCTCACGATAGTAAGTCACAGCGTCCACAATCGCGCGGGCGCGTTTGACGGGGTCAGACGATTTGAAGATGCCTGAACCAACGAAGACCGCCTCCGCGCCGAGCCACATCATCAGCGCAGCGTCGGCGGGCGTGGCGATGCCTCCCGCCGAAAAGTTCGGCACAGGCAGCCTGCCCGTCTGGTGGATCTCCACCACGAGGTCATACGGGGCTTGCAACTGTTTGGCGATTGCCATCAGTTCATCTTCGGGCGCGCTGTGGATACGGCGGATGTCCTTCATGATGGCGCGCATATGGCGCACGGCTTCTACGATGTTGCCCGTGCCCGCTTCGCCTTTGGTGCGAATCATCGCCGCCCCTTCGCCGATGCGGCGCAGCGCCTCGCCCAAATCGCGCGCCCCGCACACGAATGGCGTTTTGAAAGCGTGTTTGTTCACATGATGCTCTTCATCGGCGGGGGTCAGCACCTCGCTCTCATCGATGAAGTCGACGCCCAACGCCTCCAGAATCATCGCTTCTGCGAAGTGCCCGATCCGACATTTCGCCATCACGGGGATGGTGACGGCGTTCATAATCTCTTCGATAATCAGGGGGTCAGACATACGAGCGACGCCGCCCTCGCGCCGAATGTCGGCAGGCACACGCTCCAGCGCCATCACGGCGACAGCGCCCGCCTCCTCGGCGATTTGCGCCTGCTCGGCGTTCACCACGTCCATAATCACGCCCCCGCGCAACATCTCGGCTAAGCCGACCTTCGTGCGCCAAGTGGCTTTCTGGACAGTGTAGCGGCTCTCCTGTTCGTGTCTCGAAACATCCGGTGTCATAGCAACAGGATTATACCTGAGCAGGGACGCCGCCTCAGGTACAATTTCCTCGCGATGCGCTCGCTCACTCACAAAGTCGTCGCCTTGCTCAAAATCTACATCGCGGATAGCCTTGCCTATCGCGCCAGTGCGTTCATCTGGATGCTGACCGATATCGTACACTGCCTCGTGATGCCGCTGGTGTGGCTCTCTGCCTACAACGGGCGCGAGGTGATTGCAGGCTACAATCCCGGCGAGATGGTGACCTATTATGTGATGATTGCCTTCACCACCAACTTCATCGTGAGCCACATCATGTGGGATGTATCGTGGGAGATTAAGGAGGGCGTTTTGTCGCAGTGGCTGTTGCGCCCTGTGCCGATTGTGTGGCGGTTAGTCGCGCAGAATCTCTCGTGGCGGGCGATGCGGATGGTGTTGTTCGTGCCTGTGGCGGCGCTGGCGCTGTGGTACTACAGTCGGTTCACCACGCTCAGCCCGCTTTACCTGGGCTGGGAGTTCTGGCTGAGTGTGCTGCTGGGGCATCTGGTATCGTTTTTCACGGCGTATGCGCTGGCAGCGCTGGCGTTCTGGCTGCAGGAGACACAGAGCGTATTCTCGCTCTACTATGCGCCGATGCTCTTGCTCAGTGGCTGGGTCGCCCCGATTGCGCTGATGCCCAGCTGGCTGCAACTTGTTGCGGTGCTGTTCCCATTCCGCTATACGACGGCAGTGCCTGTGGAGATTGGGATTGGCAAGCTGCAGGGCGAGGCGCTCTGGATGGAAATCGGGTTGCAGGCGTTGTGGGTGCTGATTGGCATCGGCGCGGCACAGCTTCTATGGCGCAAGGGACTTCGACAGTATACGGGGGTGGGGATGTAAACCTTCAGAGTGTGGCAATCGTCCAGTCTTCGATGGTCAAACTGGGAATTCGTCCGAAGTGGTTGAGGTTGTGGGTAACTATAGTCATAAACTAACTTGCTACCTACCGACTTTGAGCGAGCGAGATTCCCTGAATGCGAAACACGCTTCCGTCTGTCTCCGAGCGAATGAATTCGCGCCCACCCAATCGAAAAACCCCGCCTTCGCGGGGTTCAAAAACCCGCGCAGGCGGGGTTTATACCAATCGGGGTTTCTAATGCGACATCAGCCCTCACCCCCAGCCCCTCTCCCGCATGCGTGAGAGGGGAGCCGAATTCCCCCTCTCCCGCGTGCGGGAGAGGGGGTTAGGGGGTGAAGGCTGTTCGAGGGTACTTGGGGGCTCCAGGACGTGTATCTCTTGAAACCCCGATTGGTATAACAGGTAGCCGTTCATGGCGTCTCGCGATTAAAAAGCGGTCGGCGCGACGCTTCACGCTTGAGCGATTCGTACTGTTCCTCAGTAAGAGGCTCAATACGCTCAACGAATCGTGTCCACGCTCCTTTAGGGGAAGCGACAGACTTGATTTCGATCTCCACCTCCGCGCCTTCCTGTAGGTCTACCGTTTCCAGAGGGCGCAGCACCCCATGCTCGTAGATTGCGTGAATCGTAAGCGACATAGCAGTGAGATTATACCCCCAGTTTTTGGGTAGAATCGGTCTGCTTTATGACCCGCCTGCGCTTCTACTGGAACCTGTATAAAGCCTTCTTGCGCACGAGCCTCGTGCGCGAGATGGAGTTCCGCGCCAACTTCTGGGCGAAGATGTTTTACAACGCGCTCTGGCTCGGCTTCTTCTTGGCGACACTGAAGATTATCTACATGCACACCGACTCCATCGCGGGCTGGAGCGAGTCGGAGGCGTTAGTGCTGGCGGCGACGCTCTATTTCATCGACGCGCTGATTGCTACGCTGTTCTACTTCGGTCTTTCGGAGCTGCCCACGATGGTGCGCCAGGGCACGCTTGACTTCGTGCTGTTCAAACCTGTCGACTCGCAGTTCTGGCTCTCGCTCAGGCGGATTAATCTGGATCAGCTGGGGTCGCTGGTCGTGGCGGTGCTGCTGGGAATCTACGCGCTGTTGCGACTGGATTATCTACCCTCGCTGCCCAATATCGCGCTTTATATCGGGATGGTGTTCACGGGTGTCCTGATTTTCTATTCCTTTCATTTTATGATGATGACGCTGAGCATCTGGCTGGTGCGGGTGGAGAACCTGTGGGTGTTGTCGGAGGTGTTCGCGCAGATTGGGCGTTTCCCCACCGATGTTTTTGATAGGGTGCTGCGGCGCGTGTTTACCTATGTGCTACCGATTGCGTTTTTAGCCACTATTCCTGCAAAGGCGCTTCTGGGCAAGGCGTCGGCAGGGTTTCTGTGGTTCGCGGTGGCGTGGGCGCTGGTGTTCTTCATCGCGGGGCGGATGTTCTGGAAGTTTGCACTGCGCAGCTACACCAGCGCGAGTTCCTAAATCCACCATCACTACCTTTACGCACTGAGAAGGGAGAATAGCTTCGGGGAGAACGGCGCGCCACCTCTGGAGTAGCGGATCGTGTCGCGCCTGACACGATGAGAGAATCTTGCCCCACTGCACAACGTTTGACTCATCATATAATATTGACAAAACGCATCCACGAAACTTGACAAATTGCCGTAAACTGTGCTATAATGTGGATGCAGCAGTCTTGTCAGGAAGACGGCTGTATATTTGCAGAAGGAGACAGAACCATGCGATGGTCTTCTTTCGCAACGGCGGCTCTGTGGAGCCTTTTGGGTGTTTCGGTCGCTTACAGTCAGGCGTTTACCTATCAGGGCTTTCTGCGCGTCAACGGAACGCCTGCCTCCGGGTCTTTCAACATGCGCTTTTCCTTGTTCACTGGATCTACTGGAGGTTCTCCAATAGGCACAGTGACTCTCAACAACGTTTCGGTCGCGAACGGACTGTTCACGGTACCCTTGAACTTTGGTGGGCTGACCTTGTGGGACGGCACACCGCGCTGGCTCCTGATCGAGGTGGCAGACCCACCTAACTCGACAAACTATGTACCCGTATTGCCCCGTGTGGAGATTCGCCCGACTCCCTACAGCTTCTTCGCGTATCAGTCGCCTTGGTCCTGTCTCTTATACACATCTGACGCTGCCGACGA
>JAOAES010000254.1 GCA_026416655.1 Fimbriimonadales bacterium | reverse complement strand
GTGTACCCTTGCCAGGGGAGCCGAGTTCCCCCTCTCCCGCACGCGGGAGAGGGGGACAGGGGGTGAGGGCTAAAGATTCTCGGAACGCCTTACCGCTTCCGACGACGCAACGCAAGCAGGCTCGCCAAGCCCGTACCCAGCGCAATCATACTCGCAGGCTCAGGAACCAGCACGCGAAAATCCTGGCAGAAAGCCTGGTCATACAGAGTCGCTGTGCCTGCCAGGCTCGCAAAGTTATCGCGATAGCCCTCGTGCAGCACCTGCACGCGCAGGCAGATTTGGTACAGGGTGTTATTCGGGTCGTTGCCGATAAACAGTGTGTAGCTATCTCCCACGCTGCCGATGCTCTTGCTGAAGGTTCCCTCATTTGCGTTCCAGTCCACGAACGCCTGATCCACATCCGAATAGAACGGGTTGCCGTTCTTGAGAATGCTTAGCGTTGTGCGTAAAATGAGGCGGTCGGAGTGGGGGGAGTTGATATTACCGAACAGCGTGGTAACGATTTGCGGGCGTGCGCCGACGATCGAACCCGACGCCCAACTAAACGACACATTCGGGAACGCCGTTGGGTCGATATTTCCGCCGCCCCACAGGTATGGCGCAAGGTTCGGCGTGGACGGGCTGGGACCCGAGACAAGACTCACCATCGCCGCGTTGCGCAACTCCACATCGGCGCGGGCTTCACCACGAGCGGTCAACGAAGTGTCGTTCGCCGCGGCGCGCAGCCCAAACTGGTGCCCCGAACCTACCCAGGTCCCGTATTGCACGGGACCTGCCTGCCTACCCGGTCCCAAGCCGTTGCTGCGATCGCTTGGCAGGTTCCATTCAGAGCTTCCCAGGTTCCAGAAGCCGTTGCCAGCGACCAGCATAAGACGCCCGAATGAATCGCCCCCCGTGAAGTCCTGTAAACGAACCCGAATTACAAAGGTTGTGCCAATCGCATCGTTGAGAGCGATGATGCGTCCTGTCGGGGCAGGCATGAAGTTGTTATTTCCCACATCGCCGCCATTCCAAGGGGAACGAAACTCCGTTGTTACAAGGGGCGCATTCTGGTCAACCTCATAAATAACCCGCGCTGACTGCGCATATCCGCTCGCAATCGCGAGCGCGCTCCCCATCGCCAGTAAGCTCCATCGCATGCCTGCTCGTTTCATTGAGTCCACCTCCAGAAAGTCGGATGAAGGGCGGTTGCACCGCGCTTCTGTTCAGTAAAGACTCAAAAGCGCGCGAAAAGCGGACAGGAAAATTTGCCGAATTGACTGAACAGGTGTTCGAAGCCCTCGCCAAGCGGGTTTCGCACCGGTCAATCGCTCCCCCACCTTCTCGATAGGGGCGCGACATGTTGTCCTGAAGCGAGGCACACCGGGACAGCGAAGCGGTGAGAAACATGCTACAATTAGGAAACCTTTGCGCCGTGCGTGGCGTCTATAGAGCAGGGCGTAGCCGGGAGAGAGAACAATGCAGCGGGTATGGAAACGGTTTCTCTTAGCAGTTGCCAGTCTGGGGCTGGTGGGGAGCTTGGTTGCACAGGAGACCGCGTCTGAGCCGAAGCGTCCTGAGCTGTCGCCGCGCGACCAGCAGGATGTGGAGTTCGGTAAGAAGGTCGTCGCCGAGATCGAGAAGCAGTACAAGTTCATTACCGATCCTGCGCTGGTGGAGCGCGTGAATCGGATTGGGCAGACGCTTGCCGAGATTGCCCGCAATACGCCCACGCAGGCGCACTACGGCGAGCCGGGTCCCGCGCCGTTTGAATACACCTTTCGCATCATCGACGAGAAAGATGTGAACGCCTTCTCGGTACCGGGCGGGTTCATCTTTGTGAACAAGGGGCTGCTGGATTTTGTATCGAGCGATGATGAACTTGCGGCGGTGCTGGCACACGAGATTGCGCACGCCTCGCATCGGCATGTGATGAAACTGATTCGCGACGACGCCCGTGTGCAGCAGAGCGTGCTGTTGCCTGCGCTGCTGGTGGGTGTGTTCGGTCGGCTGCCGTCGCAGGACTTCGCCGGGCTGATGACAGGCGCGCAGTTATACCGCATCGCACGGGTAAGCAGCTTCAGTCAGGAGGCGGAGACCGATTCGGACTTAACGGCGCTGGAGTATCTGCGCCGTTCGCCCTATAATCCGGTGGGGCTGCTGGTGTTTATGGAGCGTCTGGCGGCGGAGGAGCGTAAACGCCCTCAAATCGACTGGGGCATCTTTCGCACGCACCCGATTACCCGTGAGCGTGTGGAAGTGATTAAAAACGCGCTGCGAGGCTACGGAATTCCTATCCGCCGACGCGAGGTCAGCCCCGCGCTCCAGGTGCATGCGTTGATGCTGGACAAGGAGCAGCCCGACGGCTTGTACGAAGTGCGCTTCGAGAGCATCCCCATATTTACGCCTGCGGACGACCCTCAGCAGGGCAGTTCACGCGCCCGCGCCGAACGGATTGCCAGCCTGCTCAACACGCTGCTGGACGACGGAGTACAACTGTATGAGGTGCAGCTGAGCGCGGATCGTCGGGGAGTGACCTTGCGGGGCAGGGAGGTCGTGCGGGTGACGGAGCAAGACGCGCGGCTGGCAGGTAAATCGCCTGAATCGCTGGCGGAGGCGACGCGCGAGGCAATCCGACGCCTGCTCTGGAGCGATGCCGTGCGGATGAGTTTTTAATCTCACTCCTGCAGTGCCCGGTTCCACACGGCTATCTCGCGAACCCGGTCCCAATAATCGGCGGGTTGCTTTTCGGGGTTCAGCACGCCGGCGCTGTTTTCTGTTGCTGTAAGCGGTAGACGCAACGCCACCACGAAGGGCTTGCTCAGCGCAATCAGGCATGCCCCCTCCAGCCAGAGCCGCGGTTCCTCGCGAGTGAACACAGTGTAGCCTCCATCAGGGGGAAGGCTCAGATCGAGGTGAATCGGCTTGCCCAACTCGCCATACCGCTCCAGAACCTGGTCTAAGTCATACAGTGTCCCGTCGTACCAGCGCCACACGAGATGCACGGCTTCGAAGGGAACGCCCATCTCCACGCACTGCTCCAGGAAGGGATACGCACTGCGCTGCGCATCCATGCTGTGTTCCGCCCGTAGTAGGCGCACTGCACCGAAATCGATAGCGCGCGCGGCTTCGCAGATTTCCGACAGCGGGGAAGGAGGCGAGGTCGGGGCAGCAGACATTTGCCTGCAACTCCCAAGCGTCCAGTAGCGGATTTGTCCCCGATAGCGGTTCATCAAGGCGCGCAAGTTCTCGATGAACGAGGCAGGGGAGTCGTCATTCGGGATATCGGCAGCAATCGCCAAGCGTGCGCTCTGGGCTTTATGGATTGCTTCACTCCAGTCTGGTGTTGGCGACTGCAGCGCGATATGTATCATGTTCGCGGGGTAGCCGAGCTGCTGGAGGGCGGTGTGCGCCTCAGCGGGGTGTTCGGCATGGATGCCCCAGAGGAAGGCGGTGCGTCCCCGCATCCGTTGCAGGCGTGTGCGGGCGACGCTCACGATGCCCTGTTCCGCCGCCAATACGCTGTCCGCAAGACATTCTAACCATCGCTGGTTGGTGGCGTGGCTCTGCGCGTGCTGCAGGCGGGTCTGAACGGCTTCCATCGGCGCGCCGCGGCGTGCATAGTGCTTGACCAGCGCGCTTGCGGCTTTGAGATAGCCCTGCGCCAGTTCGCGCTCGACGTGTATCGCGGAAGTGCGTGCCGTGAGGCTGTCCGCCCACAGGTAGACACGCCCGATGCCCTGTATCGGCGCGGGGTAGGCGATGCCAAAGGGGGAAGCGGGCAACCGCGTCAGTTCGCCTGCGCCGGGCGGTTCCAGCGGTAGCGGGTCGCCCTCCGCATTTGTCCAGCGCAGCCAGCGCCAGTCGTCCACGCCGCCTGCTGAACGAATCTCTAACGCGCTCACAATCGGTATTTTCGGTTTTTCGAGAGCGAAACTGCAGGATGACGTCGGCAGGGACGCCGGCGGTACGCAGCCCCCTTGACAAACGCCCCCGGATTGTGGTATACTAAGCATAGTCATTAGACCTTGCAGGTTGAATAGCCTTGTTAGCGCAAGGCTTAACAAGGAGGCGATGTGATGAAAGATACACGGGAGCAGTTTGTACCGACAGGCGCGATTGCCTTCTTCGTTGCGATGATTTTCGTCTACGCGCTGGTGTGGCTCGCTGTCTACGGCGTGCTGCTGAACTGGAGGTGATTGTATGGATCTTTTCGAGAAGCGTGCGATGGCGTTAGCGCTGTCTCTGGTCTTGATGTTCTTCGGCTTGATTGTGTATGCCGCAAAGGGACTCCAAGCTGACCTGCCGACCTGTCTCCCCAACGCTCGCCTGTTCAAAAATGGGCAGATGGTCGAGGTGGGTCCCAACCGCTATCAGGTCGATGCAGTCGCGTTTATGTGGAGCTTCGATATGGGGCAGGGGAACACCATCAAGGTTCCACGTGGCGCGGTGGTGGATTTCTACGTGACCAGTCGGGATGTGATGCACGGATACCATATCGACAAGACCCTCGTGAACCTGATGGCAATTCCCGGCGCGGTGACCTACGCCCGTGCGAAGTTCGACGAGGCGGGAGAATACCAGATTATCTGCCACGAGTATTGCGGTCTGGGACACCAGAGCATGGCGGGCAAGGTGATTGTGGAGTAAGGAGGAGATGACCATGCAAACACAGGCGATTCCCCTAAAGGGCGCAACGCGATTTATTATTCTGAGCGAGCTGATTATCCCGTTCATTTTGCTGATTCTGGGCGTGCTGCTGGGGCTATATCAGGTTCTGGCGCGTGCGGGGATTATCAAGTCCCCCGATATTCTGGGCATCAACTATTATCAGGGGCTGACCCTGCACGGCGTGATTAACGCGGTTGTGTTCACCACCTTCTTTGCAGTGGCGTTCGGCAACGCGATTATGCTCCATCAGTTGCGCCGTCCACTGAAAGAGGGCGTGCAGTGGGCGTCGTGGGTGCTGATGGTGGGCGGCACGCTGATGGCGGCGTGGGCGATGCTCACTGGGCGCGCTACCGTGCTGTATACCTTCTACCTGCCGATGGTGGCGCACTGGACTTTCTATGTGGGCGCGACGCTGCTGCTGATTGGCTCGATTCTGCCGTACTTTCTGGACTGGATTCCCAACACGCTGGCGTGGCGGCGCGAGAATCCGAACGCGAAGTTGCCGCTGGCGGTGCTGGGCAACCTGATTAACTTCACGCTCTGGTTCCTGATTATCCTGCCGCTGGCGACGACGGTGCTGTTTCAGATGTTGCCGCTGTCGCTGGGGCTGATTCAGGAGACCAACGTGCTGGTCTCCCGCACGCTGTTCTGGTTCTTCGGGCATGCGCTGGTCTACTTCTGGCTGTTGCCGTCGTATATTATGCTGTATACGATGTTGCCGAAGCTGGCGGGCGGGAAGCTCTATTCCGACCCCGCGGCGCGCCTCGCGTTTTTGCTGTTTCTGCTGTTCTCCATCCCCGTCGGCTTGCACCACCAGTATACGGAGGGCGGCTTGAGCAGCGGCTGGAAGCTCTGGCATGCGTTTCTGACCTTCATGGTGGCGTTGCCAAGTTTCATCACGGCGTTCACTGTGGCGGCGTCCTTAGAGCATGCGGGACGCAACAACGGCGCGCAGGGGCTGTTCGGCTGGATGAGCAAGCTGCCTTACTGGAACAAGGAGGGCGACCGGTGGCTCTTCGCTTACTTCATTTCGGGGCTGATTTTGTTCCTGTTCGGCGGCATCACGGGCATCGTGAACGCCTCGTACAACATGAACCTCGTGGTGCATAACACGGCGTGGATTGTGGGGCACTTCCACACCACCGTCGGCGGGCTGGTGACGCTCAGCTTTCTGGGCATGACGCTGTTCCTGATTGCGAAACTGCGCGGCGTGGAGGTGAAGGCGAAAGGTCTCGCGCTCGCTGCACCGTACCTGTGGATGATTGGCTTCGTGATTTTCGAGATTGCGCTCTCGATTACGGGGTTGCAGGGCGCGCCGCGCCGCAGCAATCTCGGAATCAGCTATCTGGACCCGTCGCAGAGCCACCTCTATCGCGGCGACTGGCTGTTCTGGTCGCACATCGGCGCGTTCGGCGGGATGATTGCGGTGATCGGATTCCTTGCCTTCACGATTTCGCTGGTAGGAACCCTGTTCGCTAAGCCCGTTCGGCAGCCGGAGGTGGATTTCCCGATAGCAGAGGCAGTTCACGAGCAACCGACGCCGCTGGTGGTGAACCTGCGCCCTTGGGTAACAGCGACGCTGCTGCTGATTGTGATTTCGTACACCTATCCGCTGTACGAGTCGATGACGCGCGGGGTTCTCGCGAATGCGCCGGGCTATCGGAGCGAGGGCAACAGCCTGCAGCCGCCGCAGCAGCCCAGCGAACAAACGAGCCTGCCAAAATGAGACGACTTGCTGGATACCTCCTGTCATTCGCGCTGGGATGCTCTGCCTTCGGGCAGGGCGTCCCGCCTAACATCAGCAAAACACTGGGCACAACGCCCCCTGATGTGCAGTTCGTGGACACTCAGGGGCGCACTTTCCGCCTGAGCGACCTGAAAGGCAAGCCGCTCATTCTCAGCCCTATCTACGCACGGTGTCCAAGCGCGTGCATCGTCATCAGTCGCAGTGTGAAAAAAGCCCTGGAACAGTTGAACTTGCCTGATGACGCCTACACAGTGCTGACCTTCACTTTCGACCCGAAGGAGGGGCGAGGCGAAATGACGGCGTTTCAGCGCAAACACGCGCTAAACCGTCCTAACTGGCGTGTTGCCTATGTGCCTGATGATAAGTCGCTGTTCGACCTGCTGGACGCCATCGATTTTCGCTTCACCTACATCTCGGAGCAGGTGAAAGACCACCCGAATCTGCTCGTGTTTCTGGATAAGGAGGGAGTCATTCGCCACTACGAGTTCGGGCTGGAGTTCACGCCGGAGCAGTTGCAACGCGGGTTGCGCATCGCGCGGGGCGAGTATACGCTCTGGGAGCGCGTCAGCGACTGGATATTTCCAGTGGGCGCACTGGGCGTGCTGGCGACGGGCGCGTGGATGATGCTGGGAGCGAAACGTCGAAGTCATCGCAGGTAGAATAGGGTCAATGGTATAATTTGGTTGAATCGTTGCGAGGGGACTAATCGGCATGACGAAGTTGTTGGATTTGGGAGCGCGTTCAGAATACGCTATTGCAGCGCTGGCGCATCTGGCACAGCGCGGGCAAGGGGCGATTGTCACCGTCAAAGAGCTGGCGGAGGAGACGGGTATCTCACAGCACTTTCTTTATAATATCTTCGACGACCTGGCGAAGGCAGGGATAGTGCGCTCATTTCGGGGCGCGAAACGCGGGTTTATGCTCTGCCGTGCGCCTGAAGAGATTAGCTTCTACGACATCGTGGCAGCGGTAGAAGGTCTTATAGAGAAACCGCACTGTCTGCTGGATCGGAATCGCGTTTGCTCGGCGACGGATCCCTGCGCGGCGCACTTCTTTTGGATTGGGCTGAGGGACTACGCGGAACAATCGATGCGCGAGCTGACCCTGGCGCAGATAGCGAAGAAGACGCCGTTTAAGTAGGCGGGATGCGGCGAAAAGCGATCAGTCCATCAGAGTATTTACCCTCTACTGCCCACTCGACGCCTTCTTGTTCCGCGAGGGCAGGGGTTTCAGCGTGCGCCCACTCTCTCCCGATGACTGCGGGGATTGCATCCACGCCCGCCTTGCGCAGGGTTTCTGCGCGGCGCTTGGCGCGCAGAACGTCGACGCCATTCACCTTTATAGAAATTTCTGCGACCACCACGTGATTGCCTTTCCACCAGATGAGGTCTGCCCAGAGCGGTTCATTCTCTTCGTCGCCGTCTTCTTCGAGAACGCCGCCCTGAGCCAACCATTCAATAACCTGGCGGCGCACAGCGGGGTCATCACGGGGAGAGCCACCTTCGCCTGCACCCAAAATGCGTGCCGCACGGGCAACGGTTTGGCGCTCGTATTGCTCGCCGGCAAGCCTACCGTCCAGTCCGCGTCGCCATTCGGACAGCCCCATGACCTCTTGCTTGATTTGAGCTTGTTCTTGTTTAAACTCAGCGAACTCCTGCTTCATACCGCTGACATCCTGTCTAACTTCCCCAAGTTCCTCTTTGACGCCGCCCAAGTCCGCCTTTACTTCGGCGAC
>JAOAES010000302.1 GCA_026416655.1 Fimbriimonadales bacterium | reverse complement strand
CCTCCTATTCCCACGAGTGTAGAGTTCTGCCCAGCGGGCGACCACGTGCAGGTGTCGGATAAGTCCGTCGGGGTTGCCCGTGAGCAAATCGCGCAGTTGTTGGATCTCCTCGCGCCATGCTTTTTGTTGCTCGGCGAAGCGGCTCAGGTGGTACACGCTGCGCCAGAGCCAGCGTGCGTAGACGGTGAGGTCGCGCTCACGCGCTTGGCTGATCTTACCGGTGCGTATCTGCTCGCGGATGTGCGCACCGTTTCGACGGTAGGCGGCTGCAATCGCGCCCAGCCGTGTGATTAGCGAGCGCGGAACGCGCGGACGTTGCCCGTCGCCCTGCACCATCTGAAGCACTTGCTGGAGATGCGTGTAGACTTCTTCGAACTCGCCCCAGCCCATCGGCGTCTGCAAGAAACAGAGCGCGTCCTTCTCACGCTCTGTATCGCTCGCACGCCACTGGTGCGCTTTCGCAAAATCGTCTAACGCCACGCGCGCGGTTTCTGCCAGCTGATACAACGGCGCGTGCGCGTGGCTGATGGCAATCCCGCCTGAAAGGGTGATATGGTCTGCGCCTATCAGTTGTCGGAAAGCATTTCGGATTTCCCGCGCCAGCTCAGGCAACACATCCCACGCGCCCACCGCGAACAGGTCGTCGCCGCCGGCATAGATGAGGTAGAGTTTGGACTCGTCCGCGTAGCGCTGGCATAGCTGAGCCACGTAGCCTTCGAAGAAGTAGCGCATCATACGGCTCAGGGTTGCCATGCGGCTAATCGTTGCCTGAACGCCCAGCCCACGAGCAAACAGTAGCCCCAGTGAGTCCACGTCCATGCGCAGCACGCCCAGCCACAGTGCGCCTGTGGCGTTCTCAGCGATTTCTTCGTAGCTGGGCAAAGCCCCCGTAGTAGGGCTTTCTGGGGGAGTGGCAGACGCCAGCGGGCGAAATTCGAAAGACCAACCTGTTTTCGGGCGATGGGGCAGAAATGCGTTGGTAAAGGCAATATGCACGCCCTTCTCGCCCTCCAGCGGGGGCGTTTCACGCTGCGAAACGACGCGAACCTTGTATCCAAACGCCTGCAGGGTCTCCCGCCAATCCCAGTCCCCCCGATGTGAAGGCTCATCAGGGGTTACAAAATGAATTTCCAACGCCTTGGGCAGCCGCATTTGCCTGCCCAGTTCTTCAAAACTGATGCAGCGGCGGCATTTACGAACCCCGTCGTCAACTTTGCCTCCCCGCGCGGTATCCCACAGTCCATAACACACCTGACACAGCGATTCAGCGTCGGTGGCATGTTGGACAGGTGCAAAGAGCTGCTCGAATAGCTCGTCGGGCAACTCTGCGCCTACCTGACGCTTACGCTGACTGAGAATCTGGGCTAACTCGCCCCATTTGCGGGCGAAGTTGCCCCCCAGAAAATCGTTTGCGGACAAGGGCACGGCTCCAATCAACACGCGCAGGTCGCCCCGAAACGCAAGGAACAGCTTCCGACTTATCTCCGTGTGTAAATGGCGCAACTCGTCCAAAGCGTTGTAGGGTACGAGGAGATAGAAGTGCCCTCCGCTGGCGAGCAGTTGGCATACAATAGGCAATTCGAGGCGGGTCAGGAGAAAATGAGCGATGGCTTCGGTGAGGAGTTGCAGGAAAAAGGAGCGCCCTTTTAGCCCCCGTGCTGCGCCGCCGCGTCCTGTGAGGTACAGAAACGCCTGAATACCGGATAGGTCGCCTTTCACTAACGCCAGCAGGGGCGACGGATACGCTTCAGGGGTGCGCCACGCCTGCTCCAGCTCATCGGGCAGGAGCTGGCGGTCTAAGCATGCGGCAATCGCGGCAGTGACGCGCAGATGGTCGTATAGCGACACATCGGGTGCGGTACGCTCCTCGCCGGCTTCCCATGGCGTCGCAGAGGGGATGAAACTGGTGTACTTTTCCAGCAGGGCAACAAGGGTGCGAAAATCGGCGGGTTCGTACTTGGCGCGACTCTGAGTGAACTGTTGCCACTCGTGTTCAAAAGCGTTCCAGAGCCGAGCATATGCCTCTTGGGAGGCTTTCGGCTCCGGTGTGGGGATAAGCTGCTCGGACTGCCAGTCCAGCTCGGCAGGCGCGTAGCCCTGTTCGGGCTGCGGCAAAACGGCGGCGTCGCCTGCTTTCCAGCCCAGCGGAACGCGGGAGAAGACAGAGACCAGCGGCGTATCGGGGGGAGCGGTTTGGGAACGCGCTTCTTGAGCGCGTTCGCCCGCCGCCAAATAGTCCGCCAGCTGCAAGATTCTGTGCCGACGCAGGAGCGTTTCGTTATCGCGTTGGAAATGGCGATTGTGGTGTTGACGCACCAACTCCGCTAAATCGCTGCCGAACTCGGCAAAGTAGGATTGCGCCTCGCACCACTGCGCTCCATGCTCCTGATGCGAGACATAAGAAGTTCCCCACTGAGCCCGCTGGCGGAACTTGCCAATATCGTGCAACAGCGCGGCTAACCACAGGCACTCGTCGCGCTCCTTTGCGCCCTGCATGGCGCTAAGTAGATTCTGTGCTGTGTAGGTAATTCCTGCTTAATCTACTGGAAATTCAGGAAAATTCGGGGCATATTTGCCTGCCCCCACTGGCTAACGCAGACATGATTCACTCAGCTATTTCCACACAACCAAAGCCCGCCGAGTTGCGCTCGCCGATGCCTGCATCCAGCGCCATCTGCAGGTATTCGGTAGGCGCACTCAGCTGATAGACTCCTGTCCAGCCCTGCACCCAAGTGCCCTTGAAGTTGATTGCATGCTG
>JAOAES010000159.1 GCA_026416655.1 Fimbriimonadales bacterium | reverse complement strand
GGGATGCGCCTTGCGAATCCCCAGCCCCACGAGACCGTCGCGGTTATCGGGCTGGGCTTTTTCGGACAGGTGTATGCGCAGCTGGCGCGGCTATGGGGAGCGCAAGAGGTCATCGCGCTGGAGCTTAGCCCCGCCCGCCGCGAGGTCGCCCGGCAAATCGGCGCGGCGACGCCCCTCGCGCCCGACGAGTGGCAGGCGAACCCGGTATATGCCGATGTGGTCATCGACGCCGCTGGCTCCGCCGACGCCGCCGACTGGTGCATGCGCCTCGCCCGCAAAGCCGGGCGCGTCGTGGTGTTCGGCTATCGCCCTGAGCCAGTGCAGCTGGACTGGTATCAGATTCTCGTCAAGGAACTCACCGTAATCGGCTCGCGCTCCAGCAACCATGCGTGGGAGTACGCGCTGCAGCTGGTTCACGAGAACCGCCTCGCGTTGGACGCCCTGATTGCCCCTTGCGAGTTTGACGCCATCGAGCAAGCGTTCTCGGATGCCGAGTCGCAGCGGGTCTTCAAGCCGATTTTGCGTTGGGCGTGAAGCGGCTCCTCATCACGCCCAATCTTCCGTGCGGATACGCGGCGCGTGCGAGATGAACTTCCGCGCCTCCTCCGGCGTCATGCTGGGGTTCTTATGCGACAGCCCGAACAACTTGAGCATCTTGTAAAAAGCGTCGGTGTTGCGAATCAACCCGTGGAACTCTTCTCGCCCCACGCCGAACGCCGTAATCCATGTGTAGTCGGCGGTGTGCGAAGTGCCGACCCAGCCGTAGCCGTTGTAGTTGCTCAGGATCTGCCCCAGCAAGCCCTGCAGGTTGCGATGCTGGCGGTTCCAGATAGGCGGCAGGTTCCCCTTAATCGCGCCCGCGAGCGCAGCCGCCTCCTCGCCATTGATTTCGATGCCCAGCTGCTCCTTGATGATGCCTCGCACATCGTCCGCGCTGCCCGCGTTGCGCAGTTTGTTCGGCAGCTCCTCGAAAGAGCATTTCGCGAGTTGAAGCATTGCCATCGCCTTGTTCGACGCCTCATATTCGCTGCCCATGCCGTTCAGTCCCGGGTTGGAGTTGCCGTGGTCGCTGGTGATGATGACGAGCGTGTCGTTGCGCTTGGAGGCAAACTCATAGACCACCTCCACTGCGTCGTCGAAGGCGAGTTGATCCCACATGATCGCGGCGGCGTCGTTGGCGTGCGCGGCATGGTCTACGCGCCCGCCTTCTACCTGCAACAAGAATCCGTTCGGCGCGTCGCCTAAAATCTCCAGCGCCTTGCGCGTCATCTCGGCGAGCGTCGGAACCGTGCGGCGCAACTCGTCGGAGTGGAGATGGTCTAAGGTGAAGGGCAGGTGCGAATCGTAGAATAGTCCCAGCACCTTCTGTGGGCGTGCGTTGCTGACGGCTTGCTCGCGCGTGTTCCAATAGGTGTAGCCCGCGTCCTGATAGACCTTAATCAGGTCTTTCCCGTCTTTGCGGCGATTGGGCGCGTAATGGCGCAGCCCGCCTCCCATCAACACATCGACTACATTGAGATACTGCGGGGCGATGTCGTCCTCGTCGTCTCGTTTAGGTTGTACGGCGGCGAAGCCTGCGGGCGTGGCGTGCGTGATGCGCGTTGTGGTGACCAGCCCCACTTTCTTGCCCGCTTGCTTTACGACTTGGGCGATTGGGGTCAGGCGCGTGCCATCGGGCAACACATTAATTTGACCGTTGAAGATACGGCTACCGCTGCCCCACGCGCTGGAGGCGGAGGCAGAGTCGGTCACCAGTGAGTTGAGCGCCGCCATATCAAAAAAGCCCAGTGTTGCATCGGGGTTCTGAAGCAGCTGGTGCCAAAACGCGCCTTTCCCGCGTACCAGTTTGCCGAACTCATCCGCCAGCGAGGGAACCCCTGCGCTCATGCCATCGGAAACCATGAAGATGATGTTCTTGACGCGCCCGGTGTTTCGGGTGCGTCGCTGTGCGGGGGCGAGTTTCGCTAACGCCAGCCCCGTCGCGCCTGCTAAGCCCAACCTCAGTATCTCTCTGCGTGTATAGCGGTCATTCATATCGGTCGCCTCCGCAAAAGGATACCCTGCGCCGGTTTAAAGAGCCGTTAAGACTCCCGAGGCGTTGCGCCCCGCAAATTGCCAGTAAAGTTTTTTCTGCCCCTTGCCCAAAATACTCTCGGCTCGAAACCTTCTGAGGGGGTCGGTTATGGAACAACATTTCGACTGGCGTAAACTGGTTGGGCTGGAAGCGACGGAGGACGAGGAGCAGACCGCCTCGAACGCCGCCGACGTCACACTGCAAATCGCAGGCGAAGAGCAATCCGTTGAGGATGTCACGATTGACGACCTGCTCAGACAGTGCGTGGAGCGCGGCGGTTCGGACTTACACCTGACCGTTGGGCTGCCGCCCACGATTCGCCTGAGTGGACACCTGACCCCGCTGCCCTATCAGCCGCTCACCCCGCACGATACGCGCCGACTGGTCTACGAGGCACTCAACGACGCGCAACTCGAGCAGTTCGAACGCCACCACGAGCTGGATTTTGCCTACACGGTGAAAGACACGGCGCGGTTCCGCTTCAATGTTTACATGCAGCGCGGCTCCGTCGCAGCGGCGATGCGCGTCATCCCCTCGCGCATCCCCTCCATCGAGTCGCTGCGCCTGCCCAGCGTGATTTACGAAGTGGTCAAAAAACACAGCGGGCTGGTGCTGGTGACGGGTCCCACAGGCTCTGGAAAGTCCACCTCGCTCGCATGCATGATCGACCTGATTAACCAGACGCGCCCGTGCCACATCATGACGATTGAAGACCCCATCGAGTATGTGCATCACCACAAGCGGGCGATGGTGAACCAGCGCGAAGTCCATTCCGACACGGAGAGCTTTCATAACGCGCTGCGCGCCGTGCTGCGTGAAGACCCCGATGTGATCCTGATTGGCGAGATGCGCGACCTGGAGACGATTCAAGCTGCGCTGACGCTCGCCGAGACAGGACACCTGGTATTCGCAACCTTGCACACGCGCAACGCGCCGCAGACCATCGACCGCATTATCGATGTGTTCCCGCCGCACCAGCAGGAGCAGATTCGCGTGCTGCTGGCTAACACCATCGAAGCTGTGTTCGCCCAGCAGTTGATTCCGATGATAGGTGGCGGGCGCGTAGCGGCGATCGAGGTGATGCTCGCCAACGCCGCGATTCGCAACCTCATCCGCGAGGGCAAAACGCACCAGATTTACTCGATTATGGAAACCCAGTCGGGGCAGGGCATGATTACGATGGATCGCGCGTTAGCCGACCTGCATCGCAACGGCTACATCACCTACGAAGAAGCCGTGAACCGCGCGATGGATCGCGAGAACTTCACACAACTGCTCCGGGCTGCCTAAGGAGGACGGATTATGCCGTTGTTCGGATATGAGGCGGTGGACAATAAGGGGCGCACGCTCAAAGGCGCAATTGAAGCCGATACCGAGCAGCTCGTGCTGGCAAAGCTCCACGAACAGGGCTTGCATGTGGTGCGCGTAGAGCGACAGCGCGAGAAAACCAAACTCTTCAGCGGGCTGGGCAAGTCCAAAAAGCCCAAACTGCAGGCGATGGTGATGTTCACCCGCCAGTTCGCCACAATGATCGACGCGGGCATTCCCATCCTGCGCTGTCTGGACATTCTCTATACGCAGACCAAAGACCCCGCACTCAAGACTGCCATCGACGGCGTGCGCAAAGATGTCAAATCGGGCATGGCGCTCAACGAGGCGATGGAGAAACATCCTTTCGTGTTCTCCGACCTGTTCGTGAACATGATTCGCGCAGCGGAGGTGGCAGGTATCTTAGACCAGATTTTAGACCGTCTCGCGACCTTTCTGGAGAAAGATTTGGAAGTGCGCCAGAAAATCAAGTCGGCGATGATGTACCCTGTGATGGTGCTGGTGTTCTCGTTTCTGGTGTTGGTGGCGATTTTCATGTTCGTGCTGCCGCGCTTCAAGGAGATTTTCGCGAGTATGAATGTGGAGATGCCCGCGATGACGAAGTTCCTGTTCAGTGCGAGCGACTTCTTGATTGGCTACTGGTGGGCGCTGGCGGGGCTGTTCGCAGGCGTGCTGTTCGCCCTCAAAGCGTATATTCGCAAGCCGAAGGGGCGGTATCAGTATGACTGGCTGAAACTCAGGTTCCCGATATTTGGCGAGCTGGTGTTGAAGTTGGCGGTGGCGCGGTTCGCGCGCACGCTGGGCGTGTTGGTCTCCAGCGGCGTGCCGTTGATGCGTACGCTCGAAATCGTGGGGCAGACTTCGGGCAATCAGGTGCTGGCGCACGCGATTGAGGGCACACGCCAAAGCATTCGCGAAGGGCAGCCGCTCAGCGCGCCCTTCGCCGCCACAGGGCTGTTCCCGTCGATGGTAATCCACATGATGGACATCGGCGAGGAGTCGGGGCGGCTGTCGGAGATGATGGTCAAAATCGCCGACTTCTATGAGCAAGAGGTCGACGCGACCATCAAGGGGCTGACCTCGATGATTGAGCCGCTGCTGATTGTGTTTCTCGGCGGGGTGGTGGGCTTCATCGCCATCTCGATTATGATGCCGATGTTCAAGCTGATTAACGCGATACAGTAAGCGTGTCTTGAGCGTCTCGCTCAAGCGAGCAACAACCGCACGGGCGGGACGCCCGTGCCACGCGGGGCGTAGCTTGAGCGTCCCGCTCAAGCAAGCAAAAAACCGCACGGGCGGGACGCCCGTGCCACGGGGGGCGTAGCTTGAGCGTCTCGCTCAAGCAAGCAAAAAACCGCACGGACAGGACTGTCCGTGCCACAGGAAGCTCAGGAGGAGCGCGCTATGCTAAAACGGGATACGGAGGAACTGGTATTGGAATATTGCCAGACGCGCGAGCTGGAACTGCGCGACGCGATTACCATCCATCTAACGGGACTGGTCGAGAGTATCGCTCGCAAGTTCATCGGTTCGGGCGAGCCTATCGAGGATTTGATCCAAGAAGGCTATCTCGGGCTGCTGAACGCGCTCGACCTGTTCAACCCCGAAAAAGGGGTCAAGTTCACTACCTACGCCACGCATCTAATCGTGGGGCAAATCAAGCACTAC
>JAOAES010000126.1 GCA_026416655.1 Fimbriimonadales bacterium | reverse complement strand
CGTCGCGATTGTAGCGCGAGACGGCGATAAAGTAAATCCCCGCAGGGCGTCCATTCAAGCAGCCCGTTGAGTTATTAATACGCGAGCGGCTGAGGGTGCTGCCCACCTCGTCGTCGTTGAACACCACGCCCTTGCCCTCTGAGTCGAACAGCCACAGCTGCGTGTCAAAAGTTGTCTGATTATTGACCGTCGTCGCGCTGAAGTTGGCTGGATCGCTAATGTAAATCGCATACATATCGACGCCGTCGGCTTCCAGCACGCCGCGAATTGCGTCGAGTTGCGTCGTGGTATTGGTTCCAGTCGCCTGAGCGGATTCGGGCAGGTCGCCGGCGTCGCCCTGTTCTTGGTGAATGTTCTGCGCATTCGCCAGCGTCAGCAGCGCGCCTGTCGTCGCCACAGTCCACAAAATGCGTTTCCACATCGTCAGTGCCTCCTTTCGGCGTAATTGCCTGTCTTTATTATACACCAGTTTCACCGCCAGCGTTGTCGCCTGCCGAACCGCCATAGCAGGCTACGCACGGTACGCCACAGCATGCGTTGTGGCAACCGCCCCAACCGAAACGCGCGAATATCCCCCAGAGTCCGTAGTATCAGATACAGAATTCGCATTTCACTACCCCGCCGAGAGTTTACCCTATAACGGGACTGTCTCGCCATGTTGGGGCAGGTGCGCGTTCCAGCCGCGTTGGTTCAAGATGAGCGCGCGCAGTGTTTCACGGGCTTGCGGCTCTCCGTGAGTGAGGAATAGCTGGCGCGGTGTGGGTTGAATGGCGCGAATCCAGCGGAGCAGCTCGGCTTGGTCGGCGTGCGCTGAGAGCGCGGAAGTTTGAAAAATGCGCGCCTGCACAGGCACTGGCTCGCCGTGAATCGTGATTTCCGTTGCGCCGTCCAGCAGCATCCGCCCGCGCGTGCCATCCGCCTGATAGCCCACGAACAGCACCGCGTTGCGTGGGTCAGGGAGGCGCGCCTTGAGGTGATGTAAAATCCGCCCGCCCGTGCACATCCCGCTGGCGGAGATAATCACCATCGGTCCCGACTGCGTGTTTAGCGACTTCGATTGCGAGATGCTCTGAACGAACTGCGTATGGTAGCAATATAGGGGCAGCTGCCCCTCGCACTCGCCGCCAGGGCTGGTCTCCATATTCAAATCATCGCTGAAGCGGCAGTAGAGGCGTGTGGCGTTTTGCGCCATCGGGCTATCCACATAGACGCGCAGGGGGGGAATGCGTCCCGCCTCCTGCAACTGACGGATGTGGTACAACAGCAGCTGCGCCCGCCCCACCGCAAACGCGGGCACTAATAGCACACCTTGCGTGCGGTGAATATACTCGATGGCTTCTGTCAGTAGCGACTCCACACAGTCTACTTCGTGCAGGCGGTCGCCGTAGGTGGATTCCATCACGATGTAGTCCGCCCCTGCCGGGAACTCCGTCGGCGGGCGCATAATCGGGTCTTCGTAGCGTCCGATGTCGCCTGAAAAGAGCAGTTGGCGGTTGTTAGGCAGCTGGATTTCAATCGCGGCGGAGCCTAAGATATGCCCCATCGGGTAGAAAAACACGCGCAGCGCGTCGAGCGTGAGCGTCGTGTGGAACGGCATGGCGCGCAGAAGTTCTAAGCTGGCTTCGGCGTCTTCAGTGGTGTAGAGCGGCAGCGGGGGCTGATGGCGACTGTAACCCTTGCGATTGGCGTACTCGGCGTCTTGCTCCTGCAGCTTTGCCGAGTCCAGCAACATAATCTCCAGCAAGGCGCAGGTGGCTGGCGTGGCGTAGACCGCGCCCCGAAAGCCCTGAGCCGCCAAGCGCGGCAAGTAGCCCGAATGGTCGATATGCGCATGGGTCAGCAAGACAGCTTGGATGTGGCTCGGTGGGATGGGCAGCGGCTCCCAGTTCAGCGATTTCCATTCACGCGCGCCTTGAAACAAACCGCAATCAATCAGATAATGGTTATCCTCAACGGAGAGCAGGTACTTGCTCCCCGTGACGACGCCTGCCGCGCCCAGAAAAGTGAGCGTGATGCGCATGCGGGCGAGTATACCTACTGAGCTAAGTATAATTCGGCGTATGACCAGCGCGCGGGTACTGTGCATTCCCAACTTCTCGGAAGGGCGCGACGAGGCGACGATTCACGCGATTGCCGACGCCGCCGCAAGCGCGGGTGTGCAAATCCACCACCTCTCGTGGGATTACGACCACCACAGGATGGTGTTGGCATTTTCGGGAACGCCGGCGCAGGTCAAACGCGCTGTGTTGCGGGCTGGGGCGGTCGCAGTGGAGCGCATCGATCTGAACCGCCATCGAGGGGCGCACCCGCGAATCGGTGCGGTCGATGTGGTTCCGTTCGTGCCGTTGGAGGGTCTCACGCGCGAGCAGGCGGTGGCGTTTTCCCACCAGGTCGCAAAAAGTTTCGCGCGGCGGCTGCGCGTGCCTGTATATCTGTATGAGCATTCCGCCCGCGCAGGACGCATCCGCGACCTGCCCACCCTGCGCAAGGGCGAGTTCGAGGGCTGGCTCGGCAAACGGCTTACGGGCGAGCGTGAACCCGACTTCGGTCCGAAACGCCTGCATCCGACGGCGGGCGCGACGATTATGGGGGTGCGCGACCCGCTCATCGCCTACAACCTGAACCTGAACCCGCCCGATGAAGCGATTGCGAAGCGGATTGCCCGCCAGATTCGCGCCGAACGCGAGACGAACCCTGCTTTGCGAGGCGTGCGCGCACTGGGGCTGTGGCTGCCCACGCGCGGCGTCGCGCAGGTCTCACTGAACATCACGCAGACGAACCAGACCGATCTCTATTCCGTAACGGAGGTGGTACGGCGGATGGCGCATGCGCTGGGCGCGGAGGTGGTGGAGACCGAGCTGATTGGCGTGCTGTCCCGGGACGACGTGGCGCGCGCGTTGCAGACGGCGTTGGGAGCAGTGCAGATAGACGCGCGGCAGATTGTTTAGCCCCGTCAGGTACACTCGCCCTGCGAGATGACGAGCGTAGTGTTGGCGGTGTGGCTTGCCTTGAGCTTGTGGGGCGTGACAAGCGTGTGGCGCAGGGGGCGCGCGCCGCGTGTTCTGTGGACGCGCGCGGCGATGTCGCCGCAAAGGAAGCCGTCACGGACGCACTGGCTGCGCAACTGGGGCGGCTGGCTTCTTATAAGTAGTGTGGCGAGCTTTGCGCCTGCGCTCGCGCCTGATGCGCCTCTCTGGACTCAATCCTGCCTGTTTTTATCGCTCAGTACAGGGTTGCTCTGGCTTGCGCACGCGCTCGATACGCCGCAGGTCGGACACGGTGTGGTTGCAGGTTTGGGGCTGATTGCGCTCTTCCTCGACTCGCTAAGCGGGGGCGGATGGGCGCAGCACGGCGCGCTGGGACACCATACCGAGATTCGCGGCATCGGCGAGCTGTACGGTGCGCTGGCGATGGTGTGGGGGCTAATCGTCTGTCGTGCGTGGCTGAGCATCGAGGGCAATCCGCTTGGCGCGGCGTATCTGATGGGGCTACTTGCGCTCTGGCTCGGCTGGCAAGGGCAGACGCCCGCTCTCGGCTGGGGTGCGTCGCTCGCCGCGCTCACACTGAGCCTGCTCGCGATACAACGCGAACACACCGAACGACGGCGCGTGCGAATCGCCATGCAGAATCAACCGACTCGTATCGTGCGCGTTGCACCGGGCTATGACCTCGCGTTGCACGGAGCGATTCTGCTGGGGCTATGCGTCGGCGCGCTCTGGTTAAGTGGCGCGCCTGCGATTCGAGTGGGCGAACTAAGCGTCTATGAAGGAGGCTTCATGGCGGTCGGGGTCATTTGCGGCATGGGCATCTGGCGCGCCCGCGCACTGCGCCCCTTGCCTCCCGCTTTGCAACGCGCGTGGCAAGTTGGGACGCTGGCGACCGCACTGCTTAGCGCCCAGCCGATGACTGTGGTCGCGCTAAGCCTGACGGTCTACTGGGGGCTGGTAGGCGCAACCTTCCCTTCCGACTCCAAAATGCTCCTTTAATAAACGCTACTTGCAGGAATCGTTTCGCAGGCGCAGAATTCGCCAGATTATGGCACGGAAGACGACACGGCGGGGGGTTTTGAAGCAGAGCCTGAGCGCAGGCGCGGGCTTGTTGTTCCTGAAGAGTTGGGCAAAGGGGCAGTCGCCGAACGACAAACTCAATATCGCGGTGATTGGCGTCGGCGGGCGCGGCTGGGATAACCTGCGCGGCGTCGCCGGCGAGAACATCGTCGCCTTGTGTGATGTCGACCTGAACCATCTGAGCAACGCCGCTAAAGTGTTCCCCAACGCGAAGCTCTGGGTGGACTATCGGCGGATGTTTGACCGTCAGAAGGATATTGACGCGGTGGTCATCAGCACTCCCGACCACACGCACGCCCTGCCGATGATGATTGCCTTACAGCTGGGCAAGCATGTCTACTGCGAGAAGCCGCTGGTGCATACCGTGTGGGAGGCGCGTCAGGTGCGCGAGGCGGCGCGGAAGGCGAAAGTCGCCACGCAGATGGGCAATCAGGCGCACTCCAGCGAACCGTTGCGCATCGCGGTGGAGGTCATCCGTTCCGGCGTGATTGGTCCTGTGCGGGAGGTACATGCGTGGAGCGACCGCCCCATCTGGCCTCAGGGCATCCCGCGTCCGGAGGGTTCTAAGCCTGTGCCCCCTTACCTGTTCTGGGATTTCTGGCTGGGTCCTGCGCCGGTGCGTCCCTATCACGATGGGTATCATCCCTTCGCGTGGCGCGGTTGGTGGGATTTCGGCACGGGCGCGCTGGGCGACATGGGGTGCCATATCATCGACACGGCGTATTGGGCGCTGGAGTTGGGACTGCCGACCAGCGTGGAGATGGACGGCTCCCCGCGCATGCCAGAAACGGGACCGAAAGCGAGCAAGGCGATTTACGAGTTCCCCGCGCGCGGCAGCCAGCCCGCGGTGAAGCTCTACTGGTATGATGGCGGTCTCAAACCGGATCCAGCGTTGGTGGGCGAGCAGAGCCTCGCGCCCAACGGCGTCATCTGTGTCGGTGAGAAGGGCGCGTTCTACTTCATCCACGCGAGCCGATACCGTCTGCATCCGAAAGAGCGGTTCGAGGGCTTCGAACTCAAGGAGCGCAAGTTGCCCACCTCGCCGGGACACTACGAGGAGTGGATTCAGGCGTGCAAGACGGGCAGCCCGACCTACAGCAACTTCGAATACGCGACCACGCTGACCGAAGCGGTGCTGCTGGGCAACGCGGCGTTCCGCGCCGGTGAGAAACTCCACTACGACGGCAAAGAGGGGCGCGTCACCAACACCCGCAAGGCGGATGAGTTCATCCGCATGCCCTACCGCAAGGGCTGGGAGTGGTGGTAAGGGTATCATCTGAGCCATGCAACGCATCCCTGAAGCTGAGGTGGCGACCTATCTGGGGCGTGTCCCGCACTGGACGCGCGAGGGCATCGAGATCGCGCGCACCTTCACCTTCCGCAACTTCCGCGAGGCGATGGG
>JAOAES010000085.1 GCA_026416655.1 Fimbriimonadales bacterium | reverse complement strand
GGCTATGTGCCCCACGCGCTGTTCGTGTGGGACGAGGACGCCGTGCGCGGGTTCTATAACGGTGGCGTGTCGCCCTACCGCCTGGACTGGCTGCTGGTGTGGGCGAAGCCGCTCGCGCTATGGGCGGGGCTAATCCTGACGCTGGTGCTGATGTGTTTGTGCCTGAACTTTCTGGTGCTGAAGCAGTGGACGCAGGGCGAGAAGCTGGCGTTTCCGCTGATTCAGTTGCCGTTGGCGATGGCGGAGCCGTCGGGCGGGTTTTGGCGGTCGCGCTGGATGTGGGCGGGGTTCAGCGTCGCGCTGTCGATTAGCGGGCTGAACGGGCTGCATGTGCTGTTTCCTTCGTTTCCGCACATCGAGTGGATTAAGCAATACAACATCGGTCAGTTTCTGACGACGCGCCCGTGGAGCGCGGCGGCGCCGTTTAATATGTCGGCGTATCCGTTCGCGGTGGGGCTGGCATATCTGATGCCGGCGGATTTGGCGTTTTCGGCGTGGTTTTTTATGCTGGCGCGGAAGGGGTTTCAGGTGCTGGGGGCGGTGATGGGCTGGGACGCGGCGGCGGGGCGCGGGTTCCCGTTTTTGAACGAGCAGGCGGCGGGGGCGTGGCTGATGCTGGGGCTGACGCTGCTGTGGAGCGCACGCGCCACTTTTCGGGACGCCTGGCGGGCGGCGTGGACGCCCGACCATCCTGAGCGACGGCTGTATCGGCTCAGCTGGCTGGGGCTGGGGGCGGGAGCGATTGTGCTGGCGCTGTATAACGCCCTGCTGTTGCGGATGGACTTCTGGGTCGCCGCACTGTTTTTCGGCATCTACTTTCTGCTCGCGCTGACGATTACGCGCGTGCGGGCGGAACTCGGCGCGCCCCACGAGATATACTTCGTGAATCCGCAGCGCATCCTGTTCGATGTGTTCACCTTGCGCGGGCTGGGCGTGCAGAATCTCACGGTGTTGCAGTCGCTGTATTGGTTCAATCGCGGGTATCGCTGCCATCCAATGCCCAATCAGCTGGAGGCGTTGCGGATGGGGCAGAGCTACGCGCTCTCGCCGCTGTGGCTGGGCGGGTTGATTCTGGCGGTGTCGGCGTTGGCGTTCGTGATTGTTTGCTGGGCGAACCTGCATGTGACCTATCGCTATGGGGCGGAGGGGGCGTGTCAGGGGTTCAAGTTCTGGCTGGGGCAGGAATCGTTTAACCGCCTCAACAGTTGGCTGACGGACGAGCCGTTGCGCCATCCTGACCGCTGGTACTATCTGGCGGGGGGCGCACTGATGGTGTTGGGGCTGAAGGGCTTGAGGATGGCGTTTGCGGGCTTCCCGCTCCATCCGACGGGCTATGCGCTTGGGGTGAGCTTCGCGGTGGACTATTTCTGGTTCCCGTTTCTGCTGGGCTGGCTGCTGAAGGTGGCGTTGCTACGCTTGGGGGGCTGGCATGTGCATCGGCAGGGGTTGCAGTTCGCGCTGGGGCTGATTCTGGGCGACTTCACGATGGGGTCGCTCTGGTCGCTGGTAACGTTGGGGTTTGAAGTGCCGACTTATCGGATTTACATATAGGTTTATATTCGAGAAACTGGTTGAAGCGTTCTTGCTGCGCCGAACGACGCTGGTATCAAAGACATGACATGCCTTCCGAGTTGACAATATCCCACTCAAGTCAGGTATAATCATTCCGCTCAATAAATGGGAACTCATGCCGTGCACAGGAAGTATCAATTCCTGTGGAAACGGAGCGTCGTTGCCATAACTAAATAATGGAGGACATTCGCTATGGGCAAGGTTGTAGGGATTGACTTAGGGACGACAAACTCGGTGATTGCGGTGCTGGAGGGCGGCGAGCCGGTCGTGATTCCGACGGCGGAGGGCGGTCGCCTGTGCCCGTCGGTCGTGGGCTTCACCAAAACCGGCGAGCGACTGGTGGGCGCGCCCGCCAAGCGTCAGGCAGTCGTGAACCCCGAGAACACGATTTTCTCCATCAAACGCTTCATCGGGCGTCGCTACGATGAGGTGGAAGAGGAGCGCAAGCGCGTGCCGTATAAAGTGGTCGCCGATAGCAAGGGCGACGCCGCTGTGTATATCCCCGCGCTCGACAAGACGCTGCGCCCCGAAGAGATTTCGGCGATGGTGCTGCAAAAGCTCAAAGCGGACGCCGAAGCCTATCTGGGCGAGAAGGTAGACGCCGCGGTGATTACCGTGCCCGCCTACTTCAACGACGCGCAGCGCACCGCCACCAAGAACGCGGGCGAAATCGCGGGGCTGAAGGTGCTGCGCATCATCAACGAGCCGACTGCCGCCGCGCTCGCCTACGGGCTGGATAAGAAGAGCAACGAGACGATTCTGGTGTTCGACCTCGGCGGTGGCACGTTCGATGTGTCGATTCTGGAGGTAGGCGACGGCGTGTTCGAGGTGAAGTCTACTTCGGGCGACACGCATCTCGGCGGCGACGATTTTGACCAGCGTATCGTGGACTACCTCGCCGACGAGTTCAAGAAAGAACACGGCATCGACCTGCGCAACGACCGGCAGGCGCTGCAACGCCTGAAAGAAGCCGCCGAACGCGCCAAAATCGAGCTGTCCAGCGTGACCACCACCACGATTAACCTGCCGTTCATCACGGCGGACGCCAGCGGTCCCAAGCACCTCGATATGACGCTCACCCGCGCGAAGTTCGAAGACCTCTGCGCCGATCTGTTCGAGCGGCTCAAGGGTCCCATCTTCCGTGCGCTGGAGGACGCGGGCTTGAAAGCGAGCGACATCGATGAGGTGGTGCTGGTGGGCGGCTCCACGCGCATCCCGAAAGTGCAGGAAATGGTGCGCCAGATTACGGGCAAGGAGCCGCACAAGGGCGTGAACCCTGACGAAGTGGTGGCGATTGGCGCAGCCATTCAAGCGGGCGTGCTGGCAGGCGAGGTCAAGGACATCGTGCTGCTCGATGTCACCCCGCTCTCGCTCGGAATCGAGACTAAAGGCGGCATCTTCACGGTGCTGATTCCGCGCAACACCACGATTCCGACGCGCAAGAGCGAAATCTTCACCACCGCCGCCGATGGGCAGACCAGCGTGGAGGTGCGCGTCTATCAGGGCGAGCGCCCAATGGCGCGCGATAACAAGCTGCTGGGCGTGTTCCACCTGGACGGCATTCCGCCTGCGCCCGCCGGCGTGCCCCAGATTGAGGTGACCTTCGATATCGACGCGAACGGCATCCTGCAGGTCTCGGCGAAGGATCTCGGCACCGGACGCCAGCAGAGCATCCGCATCACAGGTTCCACGAACCTCACGCGCGAGGAGGTGGAGCGGATGGTCAAAGAGGCGGAGGCGAACGCCGAGCGCGACCGTCAGCTGCGCGAGCAAGCCGAACAGCTCAACCGCGCCGAGCGGCTCGCTATCGAGACCGAGCGACTACTCAAGGAGCAGGGCGAGCAGATTAGCGCGAGCGACCGCGAACGCGCCGAGAGCCTGATACGCGACATTCGCGAGGCGATTCAGCAACAGAACGCCGAGCGCGCCATCAGCCTGATGAGCGAGCTGGAGAGCCTGACTTATCGCATCACCGAACAGCTCTACCAGCAGCGCACCGCGGGCTACGCGGGCGACACAGGCGCGACGGCAGGCGCGACCAGCAGCGCCAGCGGCGACGATGTAATCGACGCCGAGTATCGCGAGGAAAAATAATCGTGGCACGGGCTTCCAGCCCGTGCATGCCTATCGTGGCACGGGCGTCCCGCCCGTGTGGGGGTACGATGGCGTCCTCGCCATCGGGTGCGACGGCGAGACGCCGTCGTACCAACGCCGTAGCGTCTGCGTCCTCGCCGACGGGTTGGGTGCTTGAGCGGGACGCTCAAGCCACGCGCTGTAGCACGGGCGTCCCGCCCGTGTGCAGATG
>JAOAES010000063.1 GCA_026416655.1 Fimbriimonadales bacterium | reverse complement strand
GTGTATCGGTCCCGTGATCGCCGCGCTGATCCCGCTGGTCGCTGCGCTGGCAAATCCGCTGGCGGGGTTCCTACTGTTTCTCGCGCTGGGACTGGGGCTGGGAACGCCCTACTTCGTCGCTGGGCTGTTTTATGACCGCTTGCAACGACGCCTCCCGCGCTCAGGCGAGTGGACGATTCTGGTGGAGCGGGTGTTCGGCGTGTTGCTGTTGGCAGTTGCCCTCTATTTCGCCAGCGGGTTCCTGACCCCGCAACAGTACGGCTGGGCGTGGGTGGCGTTTCTGGGACTGGTCGCGCTCTACTTCTTGTTCGGCGAGCGTAAGGAGATTACCCAGCCGCGCGTGGTGCGGCTCAAGCAGGTGATCGGCGTCGTGTTCGCCGCGCTGATGGTGAACAACGCGCTGTCGATGATGCGCCCGAAAGTGGAAATCGCGTGGGAGCCGTACGCCCTGCAAAAACTGGAGCAGGCGAAAGCCGCGAGCAAGCCCGTGATTATCGATTTCACCGCGACATGGTGTCAGGCATGCGGCGAGCTGAAGCATTACACCTTTACGGATCCAGAAGTGGTGCGCGAGTCGGAGCGGTTCGTGCGCCTCGTGCTGGACGCCACCACCGAAAGCGACCCGGCGGTGCAGGAAGCCCTGAAACGCCATGAGGTTGTGGGACTGCCCACCGTGATTTTCATCGACTCACAGGGCAACGAGCGACGCGACCTGCGCCTGACCGGCTTTGAAGACGCTGACAAGTTTTTGGAGCGGATGAGAGGAGTGCGATAGGCTAAATATAAATCCGATAAGTCGGCACTTCAAACCCCAACGTCACCAGCGACCAGAGCGACCCCATCGTGAAGTCGCCCAAAATCAGCCCCAGCGCGAACTGCAGTCCCTGCCGATGTACATGCCAACCCCCAAAACGCAGAAGCATCACCTTCAACAGCCAGCCCAGCAGGAACGGGAACCAGAAATAGTCCACCGCGAAACTCACGCCGAGCGCGTAGCCCGTGGGATGGAGCGGGAAACCCGCAAATGCCGTCCGCAAGCCCTTCAGCCCCAACACCATCAGCGCACCCCCCGCCAGATAGTACCAGCGGTCAGGATGGCGCAACGGCTCGTCCGTCAGCCAGGTATTGAGCCTGTCGAACGACTCGCGCCCCAGCCAGAACTTGAATCCCTGACAGGCTCCCTCTGCTCCGTAGCGATAGGTCACGTGCAGGTTCGCCCAGCACACAATCACGAACGCGAGCGCAGAGACTGCTAAAATCAACCCGCCCAGCCACAGCGGCGAGAGCGCGTAATTTTGCCCCATCCGCAACGCCTCCAACTGATTCGGCATTGGATGGCAGCGATACCCGCGATTGAACCAATACAGCGACTGCAGTACCGTGAGGTTCTGCACTCCCAGCCCGCGCAAGGTGAACACATCGAACAGGATGCGCTGCGGGTTCACAAAGTAAATCTCGTGGGGCGCGCCGAGTTCCGCCCGCACGCGCGTAATCGTGAGCGCAAGCAGAAAATAGATCCCGAAAAAGAGTGCGGCGACCCAGAAGTCCATCCGCAGCAGCAACGCGTTATAGAGCGCAAGCACGCCCACACCCACGCCCAGCCCCAGCCAGCTAAGTTTATAAAGCCAGCGTTCGGGATGGTCAGGCGTCCACGCAGCGCGCCATGCGTCCCGAAAAGTGGCGCGCGCACTCCACAGCAGCGTCAGCCCCAGCATCAGCCACGCCCACGTCGCCTGCTCGTTCAAAAACGGGAACCCGCGCCCCGCCGCCGCGTCCCAGCCCATCACCGCCCCCAGCACCTGAAACCCCTTCCGCGCCAGCATAAAAAACCACGCCGAAAACGCCAAATCCGCCGGCATCAGATACGCCAGCCCCACCGCGAACGGATACGCCGACATATTAAACGGCGCCGCCGCGCTCCACGGGCGCGTCGTCAGAAACTGACCGATGTTGTATTGCTTAATCCACTCGATGTGAGGAAACGAGGGGAACAGCACATGCAACCCGTTCAGCCCGCTGATGGACATTGCGACGCTGAACCCTGCCCACATCCAGCGCGACTGCCAGAACCCGACCGACGGCGCAGCCATCGCCAACGGCAACTGAATCAGCGGGAACGCCAGCTTCTCGCCCTGCGTCCACTGCTTCAATACTAAGAAATTCAGGCACAGGCACATCAGCACCAGCGTCAGGATTAGCCCCGCCCACAGCGCGAGCGGCTTCGCCCACACCAGCAGCCAGTCCAGGCGGTAGGGCGACACGCCACCGTTATAGAACCCGCGCACGGCGTCCTCGTCCCACACGAACAGCGCGTGGGGCACATAGCCCATAAACCGCTCGCGCCAGCCTGTTTCGGGCGCGCCGTGCCGCTGCAGATGGGCAATCGCGCCGAACAGGTTCTGCAGCATATCGTGCCCGGCGAACACCGCCCCCGTGACGATAATGATGTAGACGACAGTCAGCTCCGCGCCCGTGAACACGCCCGCGCCCCGCCGCAGGTTCCAGAGCCAGTTCAGCAAGCTGACCACGAACAGCGTGAAAATCGGCGTGATGAAAATCGGCAGGCTGGTGACATCCAGCGTGTACCAGCGCACTTCGATGACGGTAATCCAGTAGATGTTGAGGCTCATCAGCGCGAGACCGAGCGCGACGGCGCGCGCCCGTATGCGTGTGTGCCCGCGCGACGGTTCGGTGTCCGCTCGCCTTTGAGCATGGAAACGCATGGTCGCAAGGCAAGTATACCGCACACAGTGCTTTCTCCTTCACTCAGAATGACCACCGCTTATCACACATTTCCCAGAGGCGCAGCCTGCGAAATCTGCGCACGATATAGTCTCCCGCCCGCGAGAACCGGTTCGCCCAGCAGTAACGTGGAGGCGCGTCCTTCCACGCGCTCGAACGGCTCGATATAGAGCGTCGCTGATAGTGGGGGGATATCGCCGCGTGCGGCGCGCGAATCGAGCGATTGGCTTAAATCTTCCAGCAGGCGGTCGTAGGCGGTATTGAGCATCAGCGGCTCATCCAGCACGAGCCATGCATCCGGAGGCAGGTAATCCAAAAGGCAGGCGCGTTCATTCAGCAGCCACGGCAGATAGAGTTCGAGCCGGTCGAACGGCGCGCCTTGCATCAACGGGCGCAGGTCATCTTCCAGACGCTGGCGAAGTTCTGCCTGCAATCCCGCGGGCTGCTGTGCCATAAGCGATTCCCATTCTGCGCGAATGCGCTGAGCAACCGTTTCGTTCCCCATCGGAACCTCCCGGGCGGGAGGGATGGCGAAGTGCTTAACCTGTTTGATAGAGCGTTGTGAGGCGGGTTCGAACAGGCGCAGGCTGGTAATCTCATCGCCCCAGAACTCGATGCGCACGGGCAGTTCCGCGCCCATCGGGAACACATCCACGATGCCCCCACGCCGCGCGAACTGTCCGGGCAGGCGTACAGGTTCCTGATACTCATAGCCGTCCTCTGCGAGGCGTTTGAGCAGCGCGTCGGGTTCGGTCTGGTAGATCCATTCGTGCGTGTCGGGAGGCTCGGCGTCGGGCAGGCGGAGACGTACCAGCTCCGCCCCGAACAGCGATTGGGGGATGGTGCGCTGCAGCGCGGCGGCGATAGGAGCAATCAAACACACGGCATCGCCCCGGTGGAGCGCGTGCAGAGCGCGCAGGCGTTCGTGCAGCGTCTCCTGCTCCACACCAGTCGGCTCTAAGAGCGGCGTGAGACTACTCGGCACGCGCAGCACGCGATTTTCGGGAAGTCCCAGACGCAAAAGTATTGCCAGCCACTGCTCCGCCCGCTCCAGCGACGGCGTGAGAATCAGCGTAGGCTGCGCCTGCTCCGCAAGCCAAGGTGTTAGCAGCACCGGGCGCGACTCGGGACACGCCTCACGCCACACGGTGGGGGTTCCCTGGGCAGGCGTGGGCGTCGCGTCGCGAAGCCGCTGTAGCCATTCGGGGAGCATAGGCACTCAATTGTACCTCCTTGAACCATGAATCCTTTTCCCGCTTTTGCGCCTCTAACCTCAACAGGAACCACGCTGTGCGGTTCCCTATCCCAAAATGACAGGAGGTATGCAAACGATGGAAATCAAGTACGATATCGAGGTGGATGCGCGCGGGCTGCAGTGCCCGATGCCGATTGTGAACGCGCGAAAGACCTTTCAGACGCTTCAGTCAGGTCAGACGCTGCGCGTGCTGGCGACCGACCCCGGCTCGGTGAACGACTTCAAAGGCTGGGCGAATATGGTCGCGGACGCGGAGCTGGTGGCGCAGGAGACGGCGGAAATCGACGGGAAGACGGTCTATATTCATTATGTACGCAAGAAGTAGGGAGGTGGAAGCGTGATGACGAATGGTCAGTCGGCGGTTATCGAGCGCGCCGCGCCCGACCTCAACGCACTGCAGGAGCAGATTCAACAGCTGCAGGCGCAAGTGGACGCCCTGCGCGCCCAATCGCCTGAGAACCGCCTGTCGATGGTGGTCTTTTCGGGCGACCTGGATCGTGTGCTGGCAGCGTTTGTAATCGCTTCGGGCGCCGCCGCGAGCGGAATGGAGGTCTCGATGTTCTTCACCTTCTGGGGGCTGACTGCGCTGCGCCAGAAGCGTGAGACGCGCGGTAAGACTCTGTTCCAGAAACTGATGGGCTGGATGACGCCTGTAGGCACGCGCGGACTGGGCGTATCGAAGATGAACTTTGGCGGGATTGGCGCGAAGATGCTCCGCACGATGATGCGACAACAGGGCGTGCCTCAAATCGAGGAGATGGCGCAGATGGCGCGCGACCTGGGCGTGCGCATCGTCGCCTGCCAGATGTCGATGGATGTAATGGGCATCCACAAAGACGAGCTGGTCGACGGTATCGAGGTCGGCGGCGTGGCAACCTTCTTGGGCGACGCCACGAAATCGAAAGCGACGCTGTTCATTTAACACACGATGTCTCTGGTACGACGGCGTCCCCGCCGTCGTACCCACTGACGCAGAAAACAGGAGGCGACGATGCGAATTGTCAAGGCGTTGATTGGGGCTTTGATGGGCGTTTCACTCACCGCGTGCGAGGTTCAGGATCAGCAGGGCGCGAAAACTACCGTCACACCCCGCGAGGTGTACGAACAGCGCGCCAGCAAAGATGTGCTGATTATCGATGTGCGCACGCCTACCGAGTTCCGCATGGAGCGAATCAAAGAAGCCCAGAACAAACCGCTGGATCAGATACAGCAATGGTTGAAGGAGTTGCCGAAAGATAAAAAGATTTACTTCGTGTGTCGCAGTGGCAACCGCAGCGGGCAGGCGCAACGGATGGCGCAGCAGGCGGGCTACACGAACACCTATAACATGCAGGGCGGAATGCTCGCTTGGACGCGCGAGGGGCTGCCCGTCGTGTCGGGCGAGTGAGCGCGCTCAGCTCACCTCGCCCTTCGTGATTTGCATAAACACGTCTTCGAGGTCGAGCGACTCCTCGCGGAACGCGGCGATGCGGTAGCCGTCGTGAATGAGCGATGCGAGCAGGTCCGCCTGCTCTTCCAGTCCGCCCGCAAAATGCACATAGAGGCTCCCGTTGCGCGTTTCGACGCCATGCACATGCGCTTCGCGCTCCAGTCGCTGGATGAGCGGCTCTGTCTCGCCCAGCGGCTTGATCTCCAGCACGCGATTCGCCTGCAACTGCTGGACAATCTCATCCACTGCGCCCCACACCAGCAGTTCGCCCTTCTCGATGATGCCAATCTTGTTGCAGAAGTCCGCCAGTTCGGGCAGGATATGCGAGGAGACCAGCACGATTTTGCCCATCGCGCCAAGTTCGCGGATGAGTTCCTTGATTTCGATGCGGGCGCGCGGGTCTAACCCCGACGCGGGTTCGTCCAGCAGCAGCAGAATCGGGTCATGCACGAGGCTCTTGGCGAGGCACAGGCGTTGCTGCATCCCGCGCGAGAGCGTCTCCACATAGGCGTCTTTCTTGACCGTGAGGTCGGTCAGCTCCAGCACATTTTCGATAATCGCGGCGCGTTGCGCCTTCGGGATGCGATACGCCGCCGCGAAAAACTCCAGATACTCGGTCACTGTGATACCTTCATACAATCCAAAAAAGTCGGGCATGTATCCCAGCAGGGGGAGCACCTCCTCCGGCTGGCGCACGATATCGATGCCGTTCAGCGTCGCCGTGCCCGCCGTCGGCTCCAGCAGCGTGGCGAGCATCTTAATCGTCGTGGTCTTACCCGCGCCGTTCGGTCCGATGAAGCCGAACACATCGCCCGGGTGCAGCTGAAAATAGATGTCGCGCACCGCGACCAGCTCCCCATACTCTTTGCGTAGTCCCTTGACATCCAGCATAGAGCGACACCCCTATTTGCGCCATGCATATTTCAGCCCGCGATAAGTGAGTCCTGCAAAAAGCAGCGCGAGCGCAAGATAAGTAAAACCTTGAGCAAAGCCCCAGTTGAGGTATAGTAAGCCCTCTTCATATGCCTGATCCTCCCAGCTGGGCAACCACCAGTTAGAGTGGTGTTGTAGGAAGAGCCTCTGAAGTTCCGCCGCCGTCCAGAAGGGGTTGAGATAGAGAATCGCGCGCGCCGTGAACAGGGAGTAGAGCCACCACGCGAAGCCTTCCCAGTAGCTCCCGATGGCGCTGATGAACTCGCTTCCCGTTTCCCATATGCTGAAGGTCAGATAAAGCATCGGCAACAGGGCGAGGGCGAACACCTGCCCCGCGTAGAGCGTGGACGCAGTGCTGAGCGTGCGCTTGAGACGAAACGAGAGCCACATCCCCAGCGACACAATCAGCGCGCCCCAGCTGAACAGCACGAAGACGCCCGCCGTGAATGGGTACAGGTTGGTGGTCGGCTCCAGCACGGTCGGATACTTGCCCCTGAGAGAGCCAGAGACATAGATGTCGAGATTGGCGGTCGTGAGCAACATCGGCAGCGCGAGCAGGGTGAGGATGCCCACGCGCGCCAGCGCCGCGCCCCACTTGCCCCAGAGAATCTCTTTCGCCGTGAGGCGCGTCAGCGCGAGCGACTCCCAGGTCTGCTTCTCATATTCCAGCGAGAACAGGTTGTACGCCATCAACGGCGCGGTCAGGCACATGATGAACAGACACAGATTGAGCGCAGCAGAAAAGGAAGATTGATTGAAAGCGACCAGCTGGAACACCAGCAGGTAGGTCAGTCCGACGCCGACAGCGACCGCGCCGTAGAGCCACGGCTGCCGCTTCCAGCGATTGACCGTGAAGCCGAACAGCTGATAGCGCAGCAAGGGGTTTTCCGTGCGAAGTTTCATGGTTTCGCGCCCTCCAGTGGGAAACTGATCAGATAGGCTACCTGCGCCGCTTGCTCGGCGGCGTCGCCGACTTCGGGGGGCAACACCGGCTCCGACGCCTGCGCTGTCAGGATTGCGCTCCCCTTGAACTCGCGTCGCTGCAGCAGGAAGCTCGCCAGCGATTCGGGAGACAGCGCAACTGACTGATACCAGCCCCAGTCAGAAAAGTCGTACAGGGGGGGTGTGAGCGGCTCCAGTGGCTTGTCCGAGAGCCGTACCGAGCCACGGGCAGACAGATTCTCTATCTGCACTTTGCCGAATGGGGTCAGTATCTGCGCGTTGGTTAGCGCGTAGGGCAAGCGGCTGCGCAGTACACCCGACAGGCGCATCCCTCCGTTCCGCCGCTCCACTCGCAGAATCCCTTCGACCTGCCCCTCAAGCTGCACGATACGCGTGTAGCGGAACCACTGAAAGCTCAGGTTCGACACGCGATAGCTCTCCACGCGCGTCGGCTCGCCCTGCACCGTGCGCACAGTCGGAACCTGCGCCGCGCCCGCGCCGAAATCCTGCCTCATACCCGCTTCTACCATGTCGCTTTGGTCAAACCGCAGGTCGAACAGCCCCGCACGGGGGAAGAAGAAGAGCGCGCTGTTAATCGCGTAGGCGTCGGGGCTGCCCGCTTGCGCCACGATGAGCGTCTGCACTTTGCTGGAGAGCGACTTGCGATACAAATCGCCCGCCAGCCGCCAGAGAACGCCCACGAACCCCAGCGCAATCAGAGGAGTGACCACCCACGCCCAGTCCAGCGCGCGCAGCCGTTTCAGCGTCCAGTAGTTCACGGGCACCACGAGCAGGAAATAGAGGCTCAGCAGCACGATAATCAACGCAACGCTCGGCGGTCGCAGCTCGATGTCGGTCGCGATTTGCGCCTGTCCCCAGCGGTCATAGCCGCCCTGATTCTGATGAGTCGCAGCGATGGAGAAGCTGGGCGGGAAGCTGGGCGTCTGGTTGAGCAGTCGCTGCCAGAATCGAGCGCGGGCGTTGTAGTCGCGCAGGGGCGCATCAAGGGGGTTAAACGCCAAAAAGACCACCGTGCCCAGCCCGTAAGGGCGAATCGCGATGAGGGGCAACCCGTCCTGCTGGAGCATGATAGCGCCCGTTTTCAGGCGCGCCTGACTGACGGTCGCCGCGCCGACCGGTGGACGCGCGCCTACCCAGTCGCCGAGGGCGCGTAGCTGGCTCACCGTCTGCGTTCCCTGTGTCTGCACGGGCAACAACGCCTGCAGCGCAGGGATCTGCAGATAGACCGCGCCCGCCCCGCCGGGCGCAATCAGCACGCCGCCCAGCATCACCCACCGCCGCAGCGCGTCCCACTGCTCCGCCCGCAACCGCTCAGAACCGGGTCCCAGCACAATCACTTGCGCGCCGCTCAGCGCAATCGCCTGCTCAGGAAACAGATCAGGGCGACAATAGGCGACCCGATATTTGCCGCGCATCAGGCGGTTGGTGCGATAATCGATCTCGGCGGGGTTCTCCGCGGTTTGCACCTGCTCCAGCACGCCCAACCCGCCGATGAGGTCGCCCACCAGCACCGCGAGCTGGTCTATATCCAGCACGCGCTCGATACGCTGCTGCACTTCCAGGTTAACGCCCCGCGCCGTGAAGCGCACCGTCGCCAGGTCGCCGAAGCGGCTCACGATGGGTGTGGCGACCACCACCTTGCGCGAGCCAGCGGGCAGGTCAATCGGGTATTGGTATTCACGCCGATAGCCAAACCCGCCAACCGTCACGCTCAACACGCCCTGATAGTTGCGCGATTTCGACTCCAGTTGCACGGCGAGCGGGAACGCGCCGTTCGCCGCAGGCGAGGCTCCCAACAGCGGCTGTACCTTCAGCTCCACAGGCGGTTGCCCCCACAGCGCAAGGAGCAACGCCCCCCCAATCCCCAAGCAGAACACCCAGCGCAGCATGGCGGCAATTCTATACCGCATTTCTGGGGGGATTCCTGCTGCTTTACTCCACAAACCGCACTCTTGCTTCAGGCGTAATCCTCGCCGCTGCGCCGCGCGACAGGAACTCCGTAATCGCCCGCCTGCCGCGCTCGCCCATGTCCAGGGTCAACTCATTCACATACATCCCCACGAAACGGTCGGCGGTTTCGGGGTCGATCCCGCGCCCGAACTGCAGGGCGTACCGCAACGCCTGCTCGCGATTCTCCAGCCCCAACCGAATGCTCTCACGGAAGGCGCGAGCGATTTCACGCTGAACCTCAACAGGCAAATCGGCGCGAATCGCATTAATGCCCAGCGGCAGGGGCAACCCACCCGTCTGCTCGCCCCACCAAACACCCAAGTCCAGCAGCAGATGTAGCCCCGCCTGCCGGTGCGTGAGCTGCCCTTCGTGAATCAGTAGCCCGACGGGAACCTCGCCGCGCTGTACGGCGGGCATAATCGCGTCAAACGGCACCTCCACTGTCTTGGCGTCGGGCAAAAACAGGCGCAACGCCAGATACGCGCTCGTCAGATAGCCCGGCACGGCAATTGTGTAGTTGCGCAACGCCTCCAGCGGGATTGGCTCCCGCGCGACGAGCATCGGTCCGTAGCCGTCGCCGAAGCTGCCCCCCTGATTCAACACGATATAGCGATCGGCGACATAGGCGAGGTTATGCACCGACATCGCCGTGAACTCCAGTTTCCCGTCGCGCGCCCACTCGTTGAGCGTCTGGATATCGCGCAGCACATGTTCGAACCGCAGGGGCGTCTCCACCAAGCCCTCCGCCATCGCCCAGAACATGAAGGCGTCGTCGGCGTCGGGGCTATGTCCGAGTCGGATGGTCATCGCGCGCCCTCCGCTGCCTTCGCAAGGGCTTTCTGCTTCGCCTCGTCGAACCCCTGTGCAATCGTGTTGGCGATTTCCTCGTCGTAGATGGGGAAAATCTGCACATCGGAGCTTTGGAGCATCGATAGGCGGCTCATCAGCCACCAGCTGCTGCCGACCTCGGGGCTGATAATCGGCGACGCCCAGGGCTGCTCGCCGACCATCAGCAGCAGGCGTTCGTCGCGGGGCTTCTCGCCGAGCGCACGGAATTGGGCGACCTGTTCGCGGGCGTAGTTCCACAGGCGGGCGCGCCCCTCGCTGGTCAAGCGTAGATGCACCACATAGTACTTGCCCTGAGCGCGTAGTGTCTCTGCCGCCCGCTCCTCTACCCAGACCTTCTCGATATGCTGCTCCGTCAGCACGACGGGCAGTGTGCGCATGACCTCCTCAATCGGCACGCGCTTGAAGTTCTGCTGATCTTCCGCACCGAACTCGGGACGCTCGAAGCCAACCTCGCGCAGCTGCTCCATTACTTTCGGCACTTCGTGCGTGATGATGATTTTCCAGCGCCGTTCCTCCATCTCCTGCGCGGGGAAGCCGAACACCGTGAACTGCGAGGGGCTGAGCTTGCTCAGCTGCATCCGGCTCGCCTGAAAGTAGCCAACGACGATGTTGCCCAGATAGAGCAGGAGCAACACCCCCACGACGATGAGCGCGACTCGCGTTGTTGAACGCTGCCCTGTGCGCATAGCAACTTTCAGTATACCTGACTGGCTTGGGCAGTTGTTATGGGAGTAGCGACAAAATAGCGCGGGTGTGCATTTATCTCATCGAAACCCTCGCAGCACCGCGGTAAAGACTACACATTCCTCGAAAATGTGCTATAATAGCATTAGCGCAAGCCTATGGTAAGCGCACTAAATGGCGCATGCAAACACAAAAGCATCGCCAAAGAAAGGAGGTTCGTGTTATGCGATGGAACAACGGTAGCAAAGTCGGATGGCGCGCGGGGCGCGCAATTGTGGCGTTAGCATCCATAGCGACGAGTTTCGGTCTTCTCTCCTTCGGCTTTTCCCAAGCGACGCTGACCTGGCTGGGCACGCTGGGCGGCAACTTCAGCGAGGCGCACGCCGTTACAGGCGACGGTAGCGTGGTGGTCGGCATGGCGCGCAACTC
>JAOAES010000049.1 GCA_026416655.1 Fimbriimonadales bacterium | reverse complement strand
CCAGCGCGACGCCCGCAGCCAGCCAGACCAGACTGCTCTTGTCGGGCAAATAGGCGAACTGCAGGCTCACCCACGCAGCGAAGGCGTAAGCGGCGGCAGTCGCAACCACTTTCAGCGCGATTACCCCAGTAGACATGCTCCCCTGTCCTGCTACGATTTATCAATTGTTTCTCTGTGGCTCAATTCCTGCAGCAGTATCTCGCGGATGCGTTCGGCGGCGCGCCCATCGCCGTAGGGATTGACCGCGCGCGCCATCTGCGCATAGGCGTCCGGGTCCGTAAGCAGGCGTGTCGCTGCGGCGATGATGCGCTCGGTATCCGCGCCGACGAGCGTCGCTGCGCCCGCCGCCACGCCCTCGGGGCGCTCCGTCGTCTCACGCAACACCAGAATCGGCTTACCGAAGGCGGGCGCTTCTTCCTGCACGCCGCCCGAATCGGTTAGGATCAGATCGGCGCGGCGCATCGCATGCACGAACGGCGCGTAGTCCAGCGGCTCGGTGAGCAGCGCGCGGGGATGCTCGCCCAGAATCGCCCGCAGCGTCTCGCGCACGCGCGGATTGCGATGCATCGGTAGCAGCAGCAGCACGTCCTCGAATCGCTCCAGCAGTGCGCGGGCGGCGCGGGCGATGTTCGCCATCGGTTCACCCCAGTTTTCCCGACGGTGGGTGGTGAGCAGGATTAGCCTGCCCGTGTGGTTCAACGCCCGTTGCAGGGCGGGGTCGTCCGCTTCATAAGGCTGGTTCGCGACCCACAACACGGCGTCGATGCCTGTGTTGCCCGTGACCCAGACGCGCTCGGCGGGAATATGTTCTTGCAGCAGGTTCTGGCGCGCGGTCTCCGTCGGCGCGAAGTGGAAGTCGGCAATCGGCGCGGTCAAACGGCGGTTCATCTCTTCGGGGAACGGCTGATATTTATCATAAGTGCGCAGCCCCGCTTCCACGTGCCCGAACGGGATTTTATGATAGAACGCGGCGAGCGCGGCGACGAAGGTAGTGGTTGTATCGCCCTGCGCCAGCACAACATCCGCAGGCGATTCGCGCAGCAGCCGATCCAGCCCCTCCAGCGCGCGCACGGTGATTTCGGTGAGGGTCTGGTGCGCCGTCATGATGTTCAAATCGGCGTCGGGCGTCAGACCGAACAGGCGCAGCACCTGATCCAGCATCTCACGGTGCTGTCCCGTCGCTATCAGGCGTGTTTCAAAGGCCTCGCACTGGCGCAGAGCGTGGACAACGGGCGCCATCTTGATGGCGTCCGGGCGCGTGCCGCACACGGCAACTACGCGAATAGGCTTGTTCATCCCTATAAGTGTACCGCTCTGCGCCGAGAGCGGCGGGAATGCCTATTCGCGCGAACCTACCACTGCCAGTGCTGGCGCGGACACCGTCTCCACCAGGGCGCGGTCGCGATACAGGGGCTGATAATACGGGTTGCGCCAGACCAGTTTCAGCGCGCAGTCCAGCGAGTCCGCGTCGCCCTCCAGATAGTCCACCACGCCGTATTCGGGCATGAAGTTCAGCCCCTCGTAGAACACCTGATAGGGGTCATGGAGCGTGTTCACGTAGATATCGAGCAATCGGCGTTTCAGCGCGGGCGTGAGCGCATCGGGCGAATACCCCTGCGACTCGACCCATTTGCGGAATCGCGGGAGCCTGCCGAAGATAACGGTCTGGTACACATGCGAGCGGATGAAGCAGCGTCGGCTGGCGATGAACAAAGCGCGCGCCGCCTCCTGCTTCTGCGAGGCGATACTCACCGCGTAGAGATATTCGCCCAGCGGAGAGTGCGTAGCGCACGTGCCGCCGCCCGTGTCCAGATACCAGTTCTCCTGAATCTGGTGTCCATGCAGGTAGATAACCATGCTGTAGCCGTAGATACGACCATCATATTCAGCGACCAGAAATCCCTGCGGGTGATGGCGCAGCCACGCCTCGAAGTAGTCGCGTGTCAATGCCACGCTGCCGAACAGCTGATCCAGTTGCACAACCCGATCCAGATCGGCTTCCTCCGCCTGCCTGATTGAGAACAAGCCCACCGGTATCATAGGATGACCTCCGTGATAAAGTTAGCAGTGAACGCATAGGATTCGGGGGGCGTCGCGGACATAAGGTTGCGGTAGCGTCGTCGTGACGCTACGCGCTTTGAGTACCATCGGCTTCGTGTCTATATTATAGCCTATTTCGATTGCAAAGTGCGATCAGTTCACCCCCTGCGCCACTTGGGGCTCCATCGATTCGATGCGTTCCAGCAAAATCTCCGAGATGTCTTTCACCGGGACGGTATCGTCTTTGGTCTTGATGCTATCGGAGACCATAATCATGCAGAACGGGCATCCGACGGCGACGGTGCGCGCCCCTGTTTTGAGCAGCTCTTCCGCGCGAATCAGTCCGGGGCGTTCGTGAGGCAGCTCGTCCATCCACATGCGCCCGCCGCCTGCGCCGCAGCAGAAGGTGCGGTCGCGATTGCGTTCCGGTTCGCGTAAATCGGACACGGCTGCGCCCAGTACCTCGCGCGGCGCGTCGGACAGCTTATTCACGCGCGAGAGGTAGCACGGGTCGTGGAACACCACGCCGCCGTTCGAGTCGGGCTGCACGCGCGGCAGTTTGCCTTGCTGAATCAGCTCCGCCAGCAACTGCGAGTGATGGATGACCTCGAAGGTCGCGCCGAATTTTTTGTATTCGTTCCTAATCGTGTGCAGGCAGTGCGGGCACATCGTCACGATGCGGCGCGGGTTGACCTGCTTGAGCGTCTCCACATTCTGCATGGCAAGTTCCTGGAACAGCAGGTCTTCGCCGAGTCGGCGTGGGGTGTCGCCTGTGCAGCGCTCTTCGGGTCCCAGCACGGCGAAGTTCACGCCGGCGCGCTGCAGGAGTTTGACGATTGCGCGGGCGATTTGCTGTCCACGCCCGTCGTATGCCCCGGCGCAGCCCACCCAGAACAGCACCTCGAAGTTCGGGTTCTCGCGCACGGTGGGCACGTTCAGCCCCTGCGCCCACTTCATCCGCTCGCCAAGCGGCAAGCCCCACGGGTTGGACTGCGTCATGGTGCGTTGCAGTGTGCCCGCCGCCGTGCCGCGCAGGTTGCCCTCCGCCACGCGATGGCGACGCATCTCCATAATCAGCGTCGGGTGTTCAATTAGCACGGGGCACTCGTTGTTGCACGCGCCGCAGGTGGTGCAGGCGAACAGCTCCTCGTCGCTAATCACCTGTGTCAGGTCGTCGCCTTTGCCGTTCGCCATCGCGTCGCGCAGCTTCTCCACGATGCGTTTGGGGTTCAGCGGTTTGCCGGTGGCGTTGGCGGGGCACACGCGCTCGCATCGCCCGCAGCCCATGCAGGCGTCGAGGCTCATTAAGTGCCAGCGCGAGAACTCGCTGATGGAGTTCACGCCGATGCGTCCCGTCTGCTCCACGCGCTCCAGACTCTCGATGCTGGGCGTGTTGGGCAGGTAGTTCGGCTTGTAGTACGCCACAATCGGCGCGAGGAACCAGTGGCGCAGGCGCGTGAACGGCAAAATCGCGAACCAGCTGGCAATCGAGAGCGAGTGGAACCACCACCAGAGCCGATAGCCGCTGACTGAGATGTTCTCAAACAGCGGCGCGCAGGTGTAGCCCACAAACGACCACACCTGCGCATATTGCGGGCGCGGCGGGTTCATAAACTCCGGGTTGCGTTCCAATGCAATCCGCGCGCTCTCCAGCGCGTAGCCGTTGATGCAGATCAGCAGTAGCAGCCACACGGCAACGCCGTCCATCCGCTCCAGGCTCACCGACTTGGGCTTTTGCACATGCCGCCGCCAGAGCGCGAGGACACAGCCGAAAATCACGCCCAAGCCGAACAGGTCAAGCGTCACTTCGTACAAAATGTAGTACAGCCCCTTATGGAACCAGATGCCCTCCTTAAGGAAGATATGCGAGCCGATTTCCGTCCACTCGGCGATGGCGAGCAGGGTCGTGCCGATAAGCAGCATCACGAAGCCTGCGTACAGGGGCAGATGGAACAGCGTCGCGAAGCGGTGGCGGGGCACTTTCTTCTGCCCCAGCGCGTAGCCGAGCATGTTCTGCAGGCGAGTTTTGATAGGCAGCGGGTCGGTGTCGGGCTGCCCCTGCCGCCAGAGTTGCAACCGCTTCCAGTACCACACCACGCCCACGCCCAGTGAACTCAGAATAATCCCGTAGAAGATGGCTTTCCAGATAGGCGTGATGCCGATGTAAGTATGTCGCGTGATTAGTTCCCAGTCCCAGTTCATCTTGGCACCTCACTGTGCGGCGGCAGGGCGCTATGTGTGCGTGGCTTGGACTGTCCTGTCCAAGCGTTGCTGCACGGACAAAACTGTCCGTGCTACGCACACGCAGCGCGCTATCGCCGTTTTTCGAACAGTGGGTTAATAATACTCTGTTCCGGCGGAGATTCCTGCCAAGTTGTCAGTCCTGCATCAGCCTGAACAAATCCTATCGTGATAGCCCACACTGATTGAGAATATCGCGTAGGGTGCCGCGCGCCAGTTCGTTATGCAGTGGGACAACCGTGCGGAACTCTCCTTTTGCAAGACTCACAGTGTATCGTCGTTTCAAGTTCGAGGTCGTTTTGCGCCGTGTCATACGATGGAGTATACCAAAAAATCGCGCCGTGCAGGGCGAGAACTGCACGGCGCATCGTTTACCCTCGCGCAGGCATTAGGGGAGAGGACTCTAAGCC
>JAOAES010000010.1 GCA_026416655.1 Fimbriimonadales bacterium | reverse complement strand
ACGGTCAAGACCGCCACGCGCACGGAACGCCCCGTCGCCGAGTCGTTTACGACCGTGCGTGTCCTGACCCGCCGCGAAATCGAACTCAGCGGCGCGCAGACGATCCAGGAACTGTTGGAGCGCATGGTCGCCGACTTCGAGGGGCAGGAGTCGTCGCAGCACCGCTTTCTGAGCATGCGCGGCGCGTACAGCTCGTCGGAGTTCAACGAACGGATGCTGTTTCTGCTCGATGGACAACCGTTGAACGATGTGCTGCTGGGTAACTTCCCCGCGATGAGCCTCAGCACGCACGATGTGGAGCGCATCGAGATTGCCTTCGGACCGGGTTCGGCGATGTACGGACCGAACGCTTTTGCGGGCGTGGTGAACATTATTACACAGCAAGGCGACACGGGACGCCCCTCGCTCTGGAACGGCTACACGGGGCGCGGCGGCTACAACGCCTCCCTGCGCTGGATCTCGGAGCCGGACGCGCCGTCTCGCCTCAGCGTGCAAAGCTCCTTCTGGCGCGACCCGGGCAGCGACCGCGTGCAGAACAACGATTCTATCGTGCGCACCGCCCGCCTCGGTTACACGCAGGGCACTCCCGAACGCGGACAGTGGCGCGTGAACTATCTCTACGCAGATATGGACCGGGGACAGGTAGGAATGCGCTACGGTACCATTCCCACACCAAATGACCGCAGCCGCTGGCGCACCCACTACTGGCAAGCGGAGTACCACCGCACCTTCGGCAAAGCCAGTCAAACCACGCGCCTCTATGGACTGAGCGGCGAAATCATCTTCCACAAGGTGCAGTCTGTCCCCCCGATTACTCCCAACGCGCCGCGTACACGCATGCCATTCAGTCAGAGCATGCTCGCTGCTGAGAGCTACTGGCAGTGGAATCTTCCCAATGTCCAAGTGCTTGCAGGGACTGACTATCGCTATATGTACGGCAGCAGCCAGACCCAACTCGGCGGCAGCCACCACGCGAGCAACTTCGCTCTGTATGCGCAGGCGGAGTGGCAGCTTGGGCGTTGGCGTCCCATCTTAGGAGCGCGCTACGATGACCATTCCATCTACGGCAATCAGTTCAGCCCCCGGGCGGGATTCACCTACGTCGCGAGCGAGCAACATCGATTCCGCGCTTCGGTCGGGCGCGCCTTCCGCGCCCCCAGCTTCGTCGAGCTGTACCTGAACAACTACTATGTGTGGTGGGTTTATAACGGTGCCCCTGTGCCCCTGAGCATCGAGGGCGATCCGAACCTGCGCCCAGAGACCACCTTTAGCACAGAGCTGGGCTATAAGTTTATCCAGCCACGCTGGCAGCTGGATATCTCCTACTTCACTGCCGAGTTGGACGATGTGGTTTCCGTGTTCCCACGCGATATGGTGAACCATCCGCTGCGACGCTGGTATCAAAACCTCTACCAGTTCCGAATCTGGGGATGGAGCGTGGACACGGTGAGCAAACTCACCCCTGATTGGACCTTGAGTTTCGGTTATATGCATACCAAGTACGGCGGCGGTGTGGAAGAGACCTACAAACCTGCCCGCGACCGCGCCGTGATACGCCTCGCCTATTACAAAGAGCGCGGGCTGAGTGGGCAGCTGGTGTTCAACTATCCCGCCGTCGGGCAGGGCTTTTCCGAAGCTTATGCCTGGAATACCTACCTGAACCTGGTGTATCGGCAAGACGAGCGCAGCCGCTGGAACCTGCGCATCGATAACCTGTTCAACGTGCGCACGGAGATGGCACGCTCAGTGCCGGGCGGCAGGCGAGCAATCTGGTTCAGTTATCAACGGGATTGGTAAACAACC
>JAOAES010000099.1 GCA_026416655.1 Fimbriimonadales bacterium | reverse complement strand
CCCCCTCTCCGTTTACGGAGAGGGGGCTGGGGGGTGAGGTTTCCAAAAGCAGCGACTCCAGACACTCACGCAGCAGTTCGCGCGTGTTGTAAGAAACGATAATTACCGAGACATCGGGGCGGTCATTCATCGATGAAGGCGAGGCGCAGTTGGTAGGCGTAGCCGTGCCGGGTCGGGGCGCGGTCGCAGGCGACTACTCGCGCCGTGCGCTCAGCGTCCGAGTCGGTTATGCCACGCAGCGCGGGGGGCAATTCAAGGCGCACCTGCGCGTTCAGAGGAGCAGGCGCGGGGGCAATCAAGCGCAGCCCGCCGACGCTCGCATCGCGCGCCCAACCAATCCACTGTTCGCCCGCGCGACGAATCGCCACATTCACTTCATCGGGCAGTAGGACGCGCTCGTGCCGACGGCGTTGCGTGTGCTTCCAGCGTCCCGCCACACGCGCAAACAGGCGCGGCTCTGGCTTTGCCTGACGCCCGATGAACTGAATCGGGGCTTCGAAAACGCCTGCGGGCGTGGTCAGGCGGAGTTCAGCAAACGAGCCAGCCTCAAACGAGACGGGGATCCCGCGCTCGAGGGGGGGCGTGAGCAAGAGCGTCTCGCCGTCCACGCTGTGTAGCAAGGTGGTGTATCGCTTATTTGCAACCGTGAACTCCACGCGCTGCCCTGCCTCCAGTGCGGGACAGTGCTGAAACGGACACAGCCCCCAGCGTCGCCCGGAGAGCGCAATCAGCAGACCCCCCAGCAGGGCAAGCCCCAGACCGATTCCCAGCGAAGCTCCATCCATCATGGCGAGCGTTTCGGGAGCGCGTTTTTTGCCGCTTCGAGTTCGCGCATCGCCTCGATGCGCAACAAACTTGCACGCTCCTCTTCCTCCTGTTTACGCGACAGCACATATCGTGCCATATGTTGCGCCGATTGGGCGAGCATCTGACTGGCGAAGCGCGCGTGGGCGACGAGGGCGCGCGTGGCGTCGTTCGGTTGCGCTTTTTCCAGCCAGCGCCCGATGCTCAGCGCGGTTAGCACGGCACGCTCGGCGCGGGGGCGCAGCTCCGCCCAGTTCGGATTGGGACTCGCGGTGAGCCGGCGCAGGTCGAGCAGCTCGCTGGCAAGGTCAGCAAGCAGTCCGCTTGCAATCTGGAGCCACAATGACGCCTGCGCCTCCGTCAGCGCAACGGCATCGGACGGCAGGTTCTCCAGTTCCCGTTTCGCGCCGCGCAGCAGGTAGCGGCGATACTCCACTTCTGCCGTCTCCTGCGCTTCGATGGGCTGCAACGCCCGCGCCGCCGCGTTGGGGTCGCCGCCTTCCAGCAGCAGGTCGAACAGCGCAAGACGCAACGCCATCGATTCAGGCTGCACTTGCAGTGCTTCCTGCAAGCGGGCGACAGCCGCCGCCGAATTGCCCGCCTCGCGGAGCAGTTGCGCCCATTCCAGAGCGAAACGCTCCTCGTTTGGGAAGAGCTGCACGGCGCGCTGCAACTCCTGCTGCGCCTGTTCCGTCAGGTTCAGCCGTCGGTAGAGGCGGATGAGTTGCAGGCGCAGGTCAGGGTCCATCGGTTCGGTGTTCACGGCGGCGCGCAGGGGCAGCAACGCCTCCTGATGCTTGCCCTCGCCCAAGAGTTTGCCTGCCTGCTGCTTGGGGTCGGCGGGCGGGGGCGGGTTCTCGCGCGGAGGCGCAGCGGGCGTTGGCGTCCGTACAGGCTCAGCGACGCGCGGTAGCGACGCCCACAACTCGCTATCCAGACGCATCGCTACGGTGCGCGCCAGAGTCTGCAGCGCGCCGACCGCTTCGGCTCTCCCTGCGCCCGTTGCAAGCTGCTGAAACCCGTCGCTCTCCCACACGGGCGCGCGTTTGCCCAGCTCCCAGACGACGATGCGATACTCGTACTGGGACTTTTCAGGGGGGCGGGTGCAGCGCACTGTCATTACATAGGTTGCGCCCCAGGCTCGCGCGAGTTGTCCCCGCAGGGCGGGAGTGGGGTTCGCGAGCTGCTCCGCGCTCAGTCCGCGCCGCTCGGCAAACGCGCGCGCCGTCGGATGGTTCGGGCTATACCATTCTACCTGCACCTTGCGCAGCTCTTCCAGAAACGGCGTGAGGTGGGGTTTCATGTCGATGTTGGGGTTGTAGGGCTGGTTGTTATGCTGGACAGGCGGCGCAGAGTCAGGGAAAATGAGCAGAGTGGGTTGGGGATAGGCGATGGTAAAAAGGAGGGCGAGCACGAGAATGAGGATTGCCCTCACCCCCGTCCCCTCTCCCACGGCGTGGGAGAGGGGAGTTTGGCTCCCCCTCTCCCACGCCGTGGGAGAGGGGGCAGGGGGGTGAGGGCAAAAAACCGCTACTCGTTGCATAGCAGCAATCCGTTCTGACACGCGGCGATGCCCTGTCGCGCCGCCTCTACATCGCGTCCTGACTGAATCTGACGCTCGTACTCGACAATCGCCTGCTGGAAGTGGAGGCGGGCGTTTGCCTTGTCGCCCAGGCGCAGGTAGCAGGTGGCGATTTGCTGGTGGACTTCGGCGGGGTTTGAGGCGTTCGGCAACGCCTGTAGATACGCCTGAATCGCCTCGCGATAGTTGCCCGCCCGCTGATAGTTTTGCGCCTGCGTGAGCGGGTCGCTGGCAGGGCGGTTCGCGGCGCGATTGGCGGTCTGCCCCTCGCCCACGCGCTGCACGCGGATCTCGTACACACCGCGCTGGGTCTCCTCCACCTTCACATCGGGCATCACCTCGCCGTCGCTGCTGGGCTTGGCAGTGGCAGGGGGCGGCGTTGGGGGCTTGGCGTCGGTTTTTGCGTTATTCTCGGGCGCGGGCAAGGTGGGGATTTCGCTGCGCGGCGGAGGTGGAGTCTCGGCAGGAGCGAGCGCCACGCGCGACGGATCCACCATGACAGGCGGAACAACAGTCTGTGGGTTCGCGTTCTGAGCCGGAGCCTCTGAGGTAGGAGGCGGTACACTGGGCTGCGGCGGCGACGGGCGCGACTCAATCGGCTCAGGCGACGCCGCAACGCGAGCAGGCTCCGGCGCGGGCGCAGTCCAGCGTAGAATCAACGCCAGCCCAACGAGCAGGATTATCCCCGCGCCCAAGAACGCCAGCACGACGGGCATCGTCTCCATCCACAGGGGGCGGGCAGGCACAGGGCGCACAGCGGCGCGGCTCTGGCGACGCAACGCCTCTAACCGCGCTCGCTCCGAAACGCTCAGTGGATTGACTGCCTGCACGCGCTCATACGCCGCGATAGCGTCGCTAATCTGCCCGCGTCGTTCGTGAATCAGCCCCTTCAGCGAAAGAGCAGGCGCGTACTTCTCATCCAGCGCGAGCGCGCCCTCACACGCCAGCAGCGCCTCTTCCAGACGCCCCTGTTCGTATAAACTCATCGCCTCGCGCATCAATCGCTCCGCCTGCGCACTCACATCCGTTTTGCCGTTGACCGACATACGCCTCCCCACGACGGTATTGTACCTCTTTTAGACGACTTATCGGCGTCAGAATGGTTCACAGGGAAAGTCCAGTAGCTTTTCTGGGTATACTTCAACTGTTATGGCGACTCGAACGGTGCGGACCGCGGCGAAATCGAGGCAACGCAAGCGACGCGAGGAGAACCTGCCTTCGGCTGACTCAATCCGTCAGATGCTCGCCGAGCTGGAGTCGCTCAAACTGCCTCCAGGAGACGGAGACCGTATGGAATCGGACTGGCGTGTCGTCAGCATCAGCCTGCTCGATGAGCTGGTGCGCCAGCTCCTGGGCGAACCGACAGACTACTTTTGCGGCGGCAACATGTTCATCTACTACAGCATCGAGCAGGCGAAGGAGATAGAAGATTATGTAGAAGCAGAGGAGGTCGCGCGGAAGCCGCGTTTCAAGGGGCCCGATTTCTTCCTCGTGAAAGGGGTGGACGGGACAAAACCGCGCGACAGCTGGGTCGTGTGGCAGGAAGGAGGAAGATATCCCGACCTGGTGGTCGAGTTTATCTCCAGTTCCACGCGGCGCAAGGATGTGGACAGGAATGTGAAGTTCTACCAGAAGGTCTTCCGCACACGTGAGTACTTCTGGTACGACCGACGCACGAACGAGCTGAAAGGATATCGTCTTGGCGAGGGCGGACAGTATACCGAGATTGTGCCCAACGCACAGGGCAGGCTCTGGAGCGAAGTGCTTGGCGCATATCTGGGCGTGTGGCAGGGGAAATATCGCGGCAGGCGATATCCGTGGCTGCGCCTGTATGATGCGCAGGGACGCTTAGTGCCCACTGCGCAGGAGGCGGAGCGTCAGCGCGCCGAGCAAGAGCGTCAACGCGCCGAGCAGGCGGAGCAACGCGTCGCCGAGCTGGAAGCGGAACTGCGTCGCCTGCGCGGCGAATAGCGCGAAACAGCAGGAACTTCGCGCCGCCCTGCGAATCGAAACGCGCTGGATCCCCATACGACATGGAGGTTAACCGAATGATGATGCAACGTTGGATACGCGGGAGCGCGCTGGGCGCGCTGATGATACTGGCTTTGGCGACGGCGTCGGCGCAGCTGGAAAACGCCGCCGCACGCCTGCGCTTCGGAGCCTACTTCCCTTCCGATACCGACCTGCAGGCGTTCAATAAGACATGGTTCGCGGTCGGGCTGACCTTCGCGACGGACGGCGTGCCGCTGCTCGGCAGCGACGCCACCGAACTGAGCGCTGACCTGTTTACGCACCAGACGGGTGGCTCGCGCGGCGCGATTACTGCCCTGCTGGTCACGCAGGTCTACGAACAGCCGATTCGCGAATCGGACGCCCGCCTGCAGCTGCGCCTCGGCGCGGGACTGTATATCGTGGACACCACCGGACCGAGCAAGAACATTTTCGGCGGGCGCGTGGGACTGACGCTCTGGTTCAACGACTCCTACAGCGTGGAGCTGAACTTTGATGTGACCGACCGCTTCGGGGCGAACAAAGACCGCGCCAACGGCTTCTCGCTCACGGTCGGCTATCAGTTCTGATGGGCGCACGGGCGCGACGCGCTCTTTTCGTCTGGCTCGCCGCGACGCTTTTAGCCGCCTGCGGCGAGCCTGAATACACCATCAAGCGCACCCTGCGGCAAGGCGAACAGTGGCGCTACACCCTCCAGCTGCAGGGCGAGCTGAAAGGACAAGCCGACACCCTGAAGCTGGACTATGTGGACACGGTTCTATCGGTTGCCGAGGATGGCAGCGCAATTGTAGAGCGTGCGCTGCAGGCGACCCCCGAGCAGCTGAAACGGCTTCAGGCAAGCGCGGGACCCTTCGGCGTATTGAAGCCCAAAACGCGCTGGAAACTGTTCCCCGACGGGCGCGAGACGCCGCTGGATAAAGACGCCTTCGTCATCGGCGCGTTTATTTACGCCTACCCCGATCGCCCTGTGCGCATCGGGGCGCAGTGGGGACGCATCGACGGGTTTGGCAGCATGCAGGTGAAGTACCTGTGCCGGCTGGAAGGTGTCGAGACGCTCGACGGCGTGCGCTGCTACAAAATCGCCACGCAGGTCGAGCCGATGCCCGACTCGCTGCCCCAAATGACAGGCGAAATGACCGTCTATGTGGACGCGGAACACGGCTGGGTGCGCCAGATTCGTGGTACACTTAAGATGCAGGCAGGCGAGTTAGAAGGAGCGTTCCAGCTGCAACTTCACGGCGCGCCTGCAGGGGATAAACCATGAGCGAGCGACTGTGCCCTGTCTGTCAAATTGAGCTGAAGCCGCAGGTGCATTTAGGGGTGTCCATCGATGTCTGTCCCGCGTGTGCGGGAATCTGGTTCGATGAAGGCGAACTGGTGCGCCTCCATCAACTGGACGATGCCGTTCTGCCGCGAATCGACTCCCTGTATCAACCTCAGGTGACTTCCTATGACCCGCCGTGGGATCGCCTGTGTCCCAACTGTCGGGAACCGCTACGCCCGTACAACTACCTCTACACTTCCAACATTCGTTTGGACACCTGTGAGCGGTGTGGGGGTGTGTGGGTGGACAACGGTGAGCTGGAGGTGATGCACCGCGTATTGCACGATGCCCGCACTGCCGAGGTGCCGCCTGAGGCGAAAGCGCAGGTTGCGCTGGCAGAGATCGAAGCGGAACATCGCGAAACGATGGATCGGCTTCGCTTCTGGAACGGGCTGTTCCAGTTCCTGCGGGCGCGCCCCCGATTCCCCTTCTGAGCGTCTATGGAGCCGATTCGCATGGGGGTGCATGTGGCGTCGATCACGCCGTTCACAGCGGACGGCGGCATCGACGCGCCTTACTTCGCTCGTCTGCTGGCGCACTTCGAGGCGCACGGGGCGCAGGGGGTCGTGGTCGCAGGCTCCACAGGCGAAGGTCCCTCGCTCAGCGCGCCCGAAAAAGTGCAGCTTTACGAGTTGGCGGTTCAGGCGCGGGGCAACCTCCAAGTCACGGCGGGCATGCTGGTCTGCAGTCTCGATGAAGCGCTCTATCTCGCACGACAGGCGCACAAGGCAGGTTGCCACGCGCTGATGGTCGCGCCACCGTTTTACTACCCCGCCTCGCTGGACGGCTTAGTTGCGTTCTATCGCGCCGTGCTGGACGCGAGCCGTCTGCCTGTCATCCTTTACAACATCCCACAGCGCACTCGCCACAAAATCACGCCCCCGCTCCTCGACGCGCTGCTGGAGCATCCGAATTTGCACGGCGTCAAAGACAGTTCGGGCAGCGTGCGCTCGATGAACCAGTTTCTAAAGTATGCGCCGCGCCTACGGGTGTGGGTAGGGGAGGAGAAACTGCTCATCAAGTGTCTACAGCGCGGTGGCGCAGGTTCGATTAGTGGGCTGGCGAATGTGTATCTGACGCGGATGGCGCGCCTGTGCGAGGCGTTCCAGCGCGGCGAAGCGTGCGATGGCTTGCAATCGCTGATTGACGCCGCCGCCGACGCGATCGATGCGTTTCCTGCGCCCGCCAATTTCAAGCACGCGCTGAGGCTTGCAGGGTTCCCCGAAACGCACGTGCGCCTGCCTCTGGTAAACCTCTCGGAAACGCAGCAACGCGCGCTGGAGACGGCGTGGCGCGCCGTTGAGTAGAGTATCGCATCGGGGCACGTTCTTGACTCGCCCTATGAAAAACGAACCCTGTGATGTCGTCAGCGGAACGCTGACGCTACGCAGACATCTTCGTAGCGTCGGCGTCCCGCCGACGATTTGCTCAGACGGTTGGTATTACACGCCCACCGCTTCGCGCACTGCACCTGCCGCCGTCCACGCCCGCTCGTGTTGCAGCACATACTCGGCAACTTGGCGGCGCAACGCCATCGTGTTGGGTTCCGTCGTGCGGCGCATGAAGCGCTTGAGCGCGGTGAGCAGAATCTGCGCCATGTCGCCTTCCGCAAAGCTGTGAATGGCGCGGCGGGCGTGCGCCTCGATGGCGTCCATCGCGTCGTAAGCGAACACGCGCGTCATCGCCAGCGGCAGCGTGATGTCGTAGCCCTTCTGCTGTAGCTTGCGCGTGCGCAGGTACGCGCTCTCCATCGCGTAGAGCTGAATCAGGCAGTCCGCCAAGTGCCCCACAATCTCCTGCTTCTCCTCCAGCTCCGTGCCGACCTGCTCCGCTGCCATGCCTGCGACGGCAAGCACCGCCTTCTTCGCGTTCGCGATG
>JAOAES010000276.1 GCA_026416655.1 Fimbriimonadales bacterium | reverse complement strand
CACAGGTTCGCCCTGCTCGCTCAGCACTTCGGCGTCGACGCCAGGCGCGACGGTATTGAAACTGCAGGGCTTGAGCGGGCGCAGCACGGTGCAGCCGAGTATCCCGCCCGAAATCTCCGTGCCGCCAGAGTAGTTGATAATCGGCGCGCGGTTTTTGCCCACATGTTGCAGCGTCCACAGCCACGGTTCAGGGTTCCACGGCTCGCCCGTAGAGCCAAGTAGGCGCAGGCTGGGCATGGCGTGGCGGTCGGCGTAGTCGCTGCTTTCGCGCATCAGCGCGCGGATGAGAGTCGGCGTAATGCCCAGCACGCTGATATTGTGTCGCTCCACCATCTCCCACACGCGGTCGGGCGCGGGGTAGTCGGGCGCGCCGTCGTACATAAACACTGTTGCGCCCAGAATCAGCCCGCCCATAATCAGCCACGGTCCCATCATCCAGCCGATGTCGGTCAGCCAGCTGATTGTATCCGTCGGCTTGAGGTCGAACAGGTGATACATATCCTGCGCTGCCTTGATGGGGAAGCCCGCATGCACATGGAACGCCGCCTTGGGCTTGCCCGTCGTGCCCGAGGTGTAAATCATCATGCAGGGCGTCTCGCTGTCGAACGCGGGGGCGTCGTACTCGCCGAAGTCCAGCAGGTCGGTGTAGCGCACCTCCAGCGCGGGGTCGAATCGCACATCGCGTTGGGCGCGCTCGACGGTGAACACGCGCTGCACATGGGGTAGTTCGCGCAGGGCGGCGTAGGCGGTCTCTTTGGCAGGCGCGATTTTGCCGCGTCGGGGGAATCCGTCGGCGATGAACAGCCAGCGTGCCTCGGCGTCCTGCATGCGCGTGACGATTGGTTCCACGCCGAAGCCTGAAAACAGGGGTAGCGCAATCGCGCCGATACGCGAAATCGCCAGCAGTGCAATCGCCGTCTCGGGAATGAACGGCAAAAACAGCCCCACGCGGTCGCCCGGCTGCACGCCCCATTTCCGCAGCCCGCGCGACAGTGCGTTCACCTCACGCAGCAGCTCGGCGTAGGTGTAGCGACGCACAGTGCCCTCCTCGCCTTCCCACACCAGCGCGAGCGCGTCGCCTCGCCCTGCCTGCACATGCCGCTCCAGCGCGTTGTAAGTCCAGTTCAGCTTGCCCCCCACAAACCACTTCGCGAACGGCTTGCCTGCGCTGAGGTCTACTGTTTGGGTATACGGCGTGTGCCAGTGGAAGCCGATGTCTTCAAAAAACGCACGCCAGAACCAGTCGGGGTCGTCGACGCTTTTCTGCAGAAACGCCTCGTAGGTGGGGATGTTGTATTTGCGCATCTGCGCTGTGATGTTCGCCTGCTCCGCGATGGCATCGTCGGGTCGCCACGCAATCGGTAGGTTCAGTTCCTGCATGCCTCGTCGCCTCCGGGGAGAAGGATACCTCAACTCCCAAGCGGTGTAGTTTTAACCCCTCGGATCGGGGCTTTCCAGCACCGCCTGTGTTTGCTTTGTGCGATACGCTTCCAGTGCATCTCGGAACTGGGGGTATTTGTTGGCTAAGATTGCGGTCGCGAGCAGGGCGGCGTTGATAGCGCCCGCCTTGCCGATTGCCAGCGTCCCGACAGGGATACCTGCAGGCATCTGGACGATGGACAGGAGCGAGTCCAGCCCCTTGAGCGCGTGCGATTCGATAGGCACGCCCAGCACGGGGAGGGTAGTTTTCGCGGCGGTCATGCCGGGCAGGTGTGCCGCGCCGCCTGCGCCCGCGATAATCACCTCCAGCCCGCGCGCCGCCGCCGTGCTGGCATACTCGAACATCTTGTCGGGGGTGCGATGCGCCGACACGACCTGCACCTCATACGGCACGCCCAGCGCCTCCAGCGTCTCCACGGCATGACGCATCGTCTCCCAATCGGAACGGGATCCCATAATCACGCCGACTAAGGGTTGCATCAGTCCCCCACCTTCAACACGCTGAGGAACGCTTCTTGGGGCACTTCCACCGAGCCGACCTGCTTCATGCGCTTCTTGCCCTCTTTCTGGCGTTCCAGCAGTTTGCGCTTGCGCGTGATGTCGCCGCCGTAGCACTTGGCGATGACATTCTTGCGGAACGGCTTAATCGTCTCGGAGGCAATTACGCGCGCGCCTATCGCCGCCTGAATGCGCACCTCGAACTGTTGGCGCGGCACGACCTCCTTGAGCTTCTCGACGAGGGCGCGGGCGCGAGGGTAGGCGCGCTCGCGCGGCGCAATGAAGCTCAAAGCGTCCACCGGGTCGCCGTTAATCAAGATGTCAATTTTCACCATATCCGCCTCGCGATAGCCCGCAGGTTCGTAATCGAACGAGGCGTAGCCGCGCGTGCGGGTTTTGAGCTGGTCATAGAAGTCCAGCAGAATCTCGCTGAGCGGCAGGCGATAATAAAGAATCACGCGCTGGGGCGTGGGATACTCCATCTTCACAAACTCGCCGCGGCGGTTCATGCACAAGTCCATCACCGCGCCCACATAGTCGTTGGGAACCATCACTGTCGCGCTCACCATCGGCTCTTCCACACGCTCAATCTTGCCGGGATTGGGCCAGTGGGTGGGGTTATCGATCTCCAGCGTCTCGCCGTCTTCCGTGTAAACGCGATAGGCGACGCTGGGCGCGGTGGCGATGAGTTCTAAGCCGAACTCCCGCTCAAGGCGTTCCTGCACGATTTCCATGTGTAGCAGCCCCAAAAAGCCACATCGGAATCCGAAGCCGAGCGCGGCGCTGTTTTCGGGTTCGAAGCTAATCGCGGCGTCGTTCAGGCTGAGTTTCTCTAAGGCGTCGCGCAGGTCGGCGTACTTATCGCCCTCCACTGGATACAGCCCGCAGAACACCATCGGCTTCACTTTACGGAAGCCGGGCAGGGGTTCCTTCGCAGGGTTCGTCGCGGAGGTGATGGTGTCGCCCACCTGCGCGTCCTTGACCGATTTGATGGATGCCGTGATGTAGCCCACCTCGCCCGTGTGCAGTGCGCTGGCGGGGCAGAGCTTTGGCGTGAAGTAGCCGACCTGCGCCACCTCGAAGGTCTTACCGTTCGCCATGAACATAATCTTATCGCCCGGCTTCACGCTGCCGTCCACCACGCGCACATACGCCACCACGCCCACATAGGCGTCGTAATGCGAGTCGTACACAAGGGCGCGCAGTGGGGCGTCCGGGTCGCCCTTGGGCGGCGGCACGCGCTCCACAATCGCGTCCAGAATCGCCTCGATGCCGATACCTTCCTTCGCGCTGGCGAGAATCACCTCGTCGGGTTCGATGAGCAGCGCGTGTTCCATCTCCTCTTTCACGCGCTCGGGTTCGGCGGCGGGCAGGTCGATTTTGTTGATGACGGGCACAATCGCCAGCCCCTGATTGTAGGCGAGGTTCGTGTTGGCGATGGTTTGCGCTTCTACGCCCTGCGCGGCGTCCACCACCAGAATCGCGCCCTCGCACGCGGCAAGGCTGCGCGACACCTCGTAGGTGAAGTCCACATGTCCCGGCGTGTCGATGAGGTTCAGCTGGTAGGTTTTGCCGTCTTTGGCGGTGTATTGCAGGCGCACGGCAGTCATCTTAATCGTGATGCCCCGCTCGCGCTCCAAGTCCATCGTATCCAGCACCTGTTCGACGGGCGTGCCCTTTTGAATCGCGCCCGTGAATTCCAGCAGACGGTCTGCCAGGGTGGACTTGCCGTGATCCACATGGGCGATAATGCAGAAGTTGCGTATCAACGCCTGATTCATAGCGGGGGAATTGTACCTGAACCAACTCAATCAGGTACTATTCAGGGCACAGATACGGCGGGCTTGTGGAACGGCTCCCTTGTGGCGTTGCCTTTGGACGATTCGATGTTGTGGCGGCGAGCGGAAACCGAAGCGCGGCGGATTACGCCCGACGAATCGGAATGGTTCCTGCGGGTATTGTGTGCGGGGTTTGGTCTCGATATCGGCTCGGCGCGACGGTTTTTCTACGACGACCCCTATTT
>JAOAES010000261.1 GCA_026416655.1 Fimbriimonadales bacterium | reverse complement strand
TCATTTCGCCCCGATTTTACCTTACACCGACGCGCATGCTATACTATAACTACCTGAACGAAGGAGGCTATCACCGTTGGCGATCGAAATCATCCCGCTGGGCGGTACAGGCGAAATCGGCAAGAATCTTAACTTACTGCGCTGCAATCATCAAGCAATTATCATAGACTGTGGTATCTCGTTCCCGGGCGAGGATTTGCCTGGCGTGGATTTAGTCATCCCTGACCCGGAATATCTGCTCAGCATTCGCGACGAGGTACAGGGCATTTTACTCACACATGGGCACGAAGACCATGTGGGCGCGCTGCCCTATATCCTGCCGCGTCTGGGCAACCTGCCGATTTACGGCACGCCCCTGACCCTCGCGCTGATTGAACACAAACTGCGTGAGCGACGCCTGAACGCCGATTTACGCCCCATCAAGCCCGCGACGCCGTTTCAGGTGGGCGACCTCGTGGTGGAGCCGATTCGCGTGACGCACAGCATCCCCGACTGTGTGGGCTACGCACTGCGCACCCCTGAAGGCATCGTCGTGTTCAGCGGCGACTTCAAGTTCGACCATACGCCCGTCGACGGCGAGCGCACCGATTTCAATCATCTCGCGCGGCTGGGCGACGAGGGCGTGCTGCTGCTGCTGAGCGACTGCACGAACGCCGAACGCCCCGGCTGGACGCCCTCCGAAAGCACGGTGAGCGACTCCTACTACACGCTGTTCGCCAACGCGCGGGGGCGAATCTTAATCACTACCTTCGCCTCCAACATCCATCGCCTGCAGCAAGCCATCGATATGGCGCAGCTGTATGGGCGCAAAGTCGTCGTGCTGGGCAGGCGCATGGAGCAAAATGTGGAAATTGCCTGGCAGAAGGGCTACCTGCGCATCGAGCCGGGCGCGCTCATCAGCGCGAAGCAGATCGACGAGTACCCCGCCGAGCAGATTCTGGTGCTGACGACGAGCAGTCAGGGCGAGCCGCTCTCCGCGCTGAGCCAAATCGCCGCCGACGAGTATCCCCGCCTGAAGATTAATCCGGGCGACACAGTGATTCTGTCCGCCACGCCGATTCCCGGCAACGAGAGCCTCGTGTGGCGCACGGTGAACCGCCTTGTGCGGCTGGGCGCGAAGGTGTACCACGACGGGATTGCGCCCGTGCATGTGTCGGGGCACGCCAGTCAGGAAGAGTTGAAACTAATGATTAGCCTGCTCAAGCCGCGCTATCTCGCGCCCGTGCATGGCGAGCCGCGCCATCAGGCGGCGTATTTCGAACTCGCAAGACAGATGGGCTATGCCGACGAGCAGATGTTCCTGCTGGAAAACGGCTCCGTGCTGCGCATCGAGAACGGCGTGGCGTCGCTGGAAGAGAAGGTACCTGCGGGCAGGCTGCTAATTGAAGAGGGCGTGGAAGGCGGCGTGCCCGAAGCCTTGATACGCGACCGCCGCCATATCGCGCAGGAGGGGATTTTGGTTGCGCTGATTACCGTGCGGGCGCAGACGGGCGATCTGGTGGACGACCCGCAGTTCATCCTGCGCGGGTTCGAGTGGCAGAACGAGGTGCAGCCCGAACTTGCCCGCGCCGCCGTGCAGGAGACGCTGGGCAAAATGGCGCCCGCCGAAATCAGCGACTGGGACAACATCCGCGAGGAGCTGACGATGGTGCTGCGCCGCTTCTGCCGCAAGCACCTCAGCCGCCGCCCGATGGTGGTGGTCGTGGTCACGGAAGTGTGAGGTCGTCGG
>JAOAES010000206.1 GCA_026416655.1 Fimbriimonadales bacterium | reverse complement strand
CACCGAGCTGGACGAGAACTTCAAAGCCTACGGCGTGGAACGCCACCGCCACACGCCCGAAATCGAGCAGACGCTAAGCACGGTCAGTGGGCAATCTGTGCGCGTGCGCTTCACCCCCCACCTCGTTCCGATGACGCGCGGAATCCTCTGCACCGCCTACGCCCGCCTGCGCGAGTCGGTTCACCCTGAACAGCTCCACGCGCTCTACACGGAGTTCTATCGCGGGCAGCCGTTCGTGGTCGTGCGCCCGCTGGGGAACTACCCCGCCACGCGCGAGGTTTATGGCTCCAACCGCTGCGATATCGGCTTGACGATAGACGCCCGCACGCAGACCGCCGTCGTTATCAGCGCGATAGACAACCTCGTCAAAGGCGCGGCGGGGCAGGCGATACAGAATATGAACCTGCTGATGGGGCTGCCGCCGACGACAGGGCTGCCCCTCGCCGGAATCGCCCCGTAAAGTTCTCCGTACCTGATGACGATAATACCCCTCAGCCAGTGCTGGCTGAGGAGGCTACCATGAGACGCTATGAACGGCGTCGCGTCGTTTTGTGGGGGCTTTTACTTGTGTGGTCATGGCTGGGCTACGAACCCTGCCCCGCCGCCCACCCCACCCGTTTCGCCCTGAACGAAAACAGTTGCTTCTGGATGGTCGCTATCGAACCGGGACAGACGGTCTCATTTTCCCGCCGACTGGAAGGGGGAACGCGATACCGCCTGTTTGTGATGAGCGATTCGCACACGACAGAACTCGATGTGGCTGTAGCCGACCCGCTGGGCGCGGTGATTGCCCAGAGCAGCGACGCGCCGCGCGAGACGCTCCTACGGTTCACCCCCCCTGCGACGGGAACCTACACGCTGCGTCTCACTGTGAAAAAAGCGCAGGGCGCGACGCGCTGCGCAGTGCTGCTCCTGCCTGAGCAAGGAGACTGGAAAGGGGCGCATTTCCACTGGAACGACGCCCTAAAACAGATTCAACGGTTGCTCACCATGCTTGAAGAACAGGGGCAGCGTGTGGCGTTCGTCGCGGAGGGAGTGTGTATGGTGGGCGGTTTTGTGTCGGCAGGGCGCGCCGTCGAATTTGGGCATTGGCAGGTCGGTTCGGGAACCTTTATCTGGGCGGCGGTGGGCGATTCGCGTGTCCGCTCGCTGCAGCTGACGCTGCGCCGCGACGAACGAGACGCCGTTAAAGGGGGCGGCAGAGGTAAGCCGCTCGCCCTCTGCGCCGCGACTACGGATGGGCTTTACACCCCCCGCGTGAGCCTGCAAGACGCCGACGGCGAGGCGTTCGTGATAGTGGCAATCCTGAAGGTCAGCGAGAACGAAGCCAATCGCCCCGCTCCCCAGTGCGCTGCGAGGAACCCATAGCGCGCGCGTCAGGTATCCTTGCTCTGGATGCCCGAAGTGTTGCTCACCGTACAGATAGTGAACTGGAACGCGCGCGAGCCACTGCGCGCCGCGCTGCGCTCTATCGTGGCGCATCCACCACAGATCGAGTACGAAATCCTCGTGCTGGACAACGCCTCCAGCGACGGCAGCGTGCAGATGCTGGAAAAAGAGTTCCCCGAACTGAAACTCATCGTGAGCGAGCGGAATCTGGGCTTTTCGAGAGGGCACAACCTCGCCGCACGCGCGGCGCAGGGGAAGTATCTGCTTATCCTGAACCCCGACACAGAGGTTCAGCCCGGCGCACTCGACGCGCTGGTTCACTACGCCGAGCAACATCCCGAAATCGCGATTATCGGACCCAAGATACTGAACCCCGACGGCAGCCTGCAATACTCCTGTCGGCGGTTCCCCAACCCCGCCGCCGCGCTGTTCCGCAACACCCCGCTGGGCAAACTGTTTCCCAACAACCCCTACACGCGCGACTACCTGATGACCGACTGGGACCACAACTCGGTTCGCGAGGTGGACTGGGTCTCAGGCGCAGCCCTGTTCATACGACGCGAACTGTTCGAGCAACTTGGCGGCTTCGACGAACAGTTTTTTATGTACTGCGAGGATACCGACCTGTGCTACCGCGCGTGGCAGGCGGGCTATAAGGTGGTCTACTACCCCGATGCGATTATCAAGCACGCGATTGGACGCAGCACCGACCTTGTAGCGAACAAGATGATTATCACCTTTCACAGGAGTATGTACCTGTTCTACAAGAAGCACTACGCACGGCGGACTTTTGTGCTGCTGCGTCCGTTTGTGCCGTTGGGCTTGGCGCTGCGGGCGTCGCTATTTCTGCTGAAGAACTCCAAGGACGCGCTGCTGCGGCGTTGGCAGAAGCGTTGAGGCGATAAGTCCGGCATGGTTATCTCGTCGCGATTGGGGTATAATACGCCCCATCTTGGACCCTTCTGGCTTCGCCGGGCGAAGCCCCGAAAGTCTATGGTCCACAGGAGGGTAAATATTATGGAGCATCCACGCTACTACGAAACGATGGCGATTGTACCGACCGCTCTGGACGACGAGCAGGTCAACGCGATTATCGACCGCGCGCGCAGCGTGCTGGAGAACCTCGGCGCGACCGTCCATACCGCGCGTGTGTGGGATAAACGCAAACTGGCGTACGAGATTGGCAAACATAAGGAGGGCGTCTACCTCCTGTTCCGTTATGAAGGGCAACCCAAAGCCGCCGAGGAGCTGAACCGCATTCTCAAAATCAACGAGAATGTGATCCGCTACCGCACCTTCCGCATGGAGCCGGAGGAGTTCGCCAAATCCTCGTAAGGGGAGGGTGCTATGTACTATAACCGAATCGTGCTGATAGGGCGACTGACACGCGACCCTGAGTTGCGCGCCACGCCCGATGGAATGTCGGTGGCGCGCTTCACACTGGCGGTCGACCGCGGCACACGCGCTGGCGAAGAGCGAGTGACCGACTTCTTCGATATCGTCGCCTTCCGCCAACTGGCGGACACTGTCGCCAACTATATGACCAAGGGCAAACTGGTGCTGGTAGAGGGCAGGCTCCAGACGCGCAAATACACCGACCGCGAGGGCAACCCGCGCAAAGCGTACGAGATTCTTGCGGACGCGGTGCGCTTTCTGGAGCGGCGCGAAGTGGAAACGGAGACGCCTCCCACCGAGGCAGAATATACCCCAGCAGCTGCCCCGCGTACCTATGAACGCACAACGCCAGCCCCCGCCGCGGTGGAGACCACGCCCGAAAACGACTACGATATCGAACTCGACACGGGCGAATTCGACGATGTCGTCGACGACCCATTCCGATAAGAAGGAGGACTTATGGCTACGGAACGCTTGGATCTGACGAAGAAGGATGACGATGAACTGGAATTAGGTAAGCGGCGCGTCGTGCGCCGTCGTCGCAAGAATGTCTGCCCTGCGGACGGCTACTTCGACTACAAGGATGTGGCGACCCTGCGTCGCTACACCACGCCCGAACGGGGCAAGATTTTACCGCGCCGTCAGACCCACCTGTGCGCGAAGTGCCAGCGCCGATTGGCGTTAGCCATCAAGCGGGCGCGGGAACTCGCGCTGCTGCCCTATGTGGCGTCGTAAAGAGGCGGGCGATGCATAAACTGGACGAACGCGGGCTGCTCACCCAGTTAGACCCGCACGGCATGATGGCGCTCACGCTGGACTTTCCTGCCCAGTGTGAGCGCGCGATGCATATCGCCAGCGACGCGCCCTTGCCCAGCCTGCCCCGTGCGCCGCGCCAAGTGATTGTCTGCGGGATGGGCGGCTCGGCAATTGGCGGCGACTACCTGCGCGCTCTGTTCGAAGAGTACGGCGAGCTGCCCGTGCAGGTGATCCGCGACTACCATCTGCCCCACAGCGTGGACGCCCACACGCTCGTGTTCGCCGTGAGCTATTCGGGCAACACAGAGGAGACCCTCTCGTGCTACCGGCAGGCGCAAGAGCGCGGCGCGATGATTCTCGCCGTCTCCAGCGGTGGCGAGCTGCAGCAGCGCGCCCACGCCGACGGCGTGCCCCATGTACCGCTTCCGGGCGGTCAGCCCCCACGCACAGCGTTGGGCTACCTTTTCATTCCGCTCATGCGCCTTTCCGAGCGGCTCGGCTTGCTGCCCGACCTGAGCCAGCCCTACACCCAGACACTCAAACGGCTCGTGCAAACCCGCGACGCGCTGCAAATGGAGGTTCCGTTCGAGCAGAACCCCGCCAAACAGCTCGCTCAGGCGTTGCACAGGCGCATCCCCTTGATTTACGGCTCGGGCGGGGCACGCGCCACCGTCGCCCTGCGCTGGAAAGGGCAAATCAACGAAAACGCCAAGCAGCACGCCTTCGCCTATACCTTTCCCGAACTGAACCATAACGAAATCCTCGGCTGGGTGAAGGCGGCGGAACAGGCGCACAACTGGAGCGTCGTCGTGCTGCGCGACCCCGATGAGAGCGCGAAAATCTGCACGCGCATCGAAGTCACCCGCCGACTCGTCGGTGAGCGCGCCACATGGCACGAACTCACCGCTGAAGGAACAACCCAACTGGAACGCCTGATGCACCTGACCTACTTCGGCGACTTCGTGAGCCTCTACCTCGCCTACCTGAACGAGGTAGACCCTGAAAATATCGACTACATCAACATCCTGAAGGCGGAGCTGGCGAAGGTTGGGGGCTGAGGCGGCTTAGGCGAGCCGATTCGCGATTGCGCGACGAAACATACCTACCGCTGCCCCCCTCTTGACAATCCGTGGGGGAGCATGGTATAATATTCCCTGCCTGAGCCATCGGGCGAATAGCTCAGCTGGGAGAGCGCTTCCCTTACAAGGAAGAGGTCGCAGGTTCGAGTCCTGCTTCGCCCACCAGCGAGCGTCCCGATGGAACCAGCGGGGCTGTAGCTCAGCCAGGTCAGAGCGCTAGCCTGTCACGCTAGAGGTCGCGGGTTCAAGTCCCGTCAGCCCCGCCAAATGCGCCGAGGTAGCTCAGTGGTAGAGCACTGGACTGAAAATCCGGGTGTCGGCGGTTCGAATCCGCCCCTCGGCACCACCACACGGGCGAGTGGTGGAATGGTAGACACGCCAGACTTAGGATCTGGTGGGCGCCTGCCCGTGGGAGTTCGAGTCTCCCCTCGCCCACCAAATCGGGTATAATAAGTACCGATGTGCGGGAGTAGCTCAGTGGTAGAGCATCTCGTTGCCAACGAGAGGGTCGCGGGTTCGAGTCCCGTCTCCCGCTCCATTCTCATTTAGAGGCGTCATCATGCAAACGCAATCCATCCAGCCCTTTCAAATCCTTAGCCGCGAGGAACCCTCGCCTGCAACGGTTCAACTGACCATCGAAGTCGACGCGCCGACCACTCAGCGCATGTTCGAGCGCGCACTCCGCTACTTGGGCAGAGGAGTACGCGTGCCGGGCTTCCGACCTGGTCAGGCGCCCCTGAGCGCAATTCGACGGCTCATCCCGGAGGAACAGGTGCGCCGCGCGGCAGGCGAACTGATGATGGACGAATTCATCCCTAAAGCCTTAGAGCAAGAGCAGCTGGAGCCGTACCGCCCCCCCAGCGTGGACATCGAGCTCCTTCAGGAAGGCGAGCCGTTCCGTTTCAAACTCACGGTGCCGCTGCGCCCCAAAGTGGAGCCACTCGGCGAGTATCGCGATTTGCGCTTCCCCGTCCCGCCGCAGGAAACGAGCGAAGAAGAGGTCGATCAAGCAATCGAGTCGCTGCGTCAAAGCCAGATGCGCCTCGAACACGCGCCCGACCGCGCCGCGCAGCCCGATGACCGACTGGTTATCGCCGTCAAATCGCTGGAAGACGAAAACGCCAAGCCGAACCGCTACATGGTGACGCTGGGCAAGACCTTCGGCGAGCTGGACAACCTGCTCGCGGGCATGCGGGAAGGCGAGAAGAAAGAGGCAACGCTCACTTTCCCTGAGACCTTCAACGACCCTGACCTCGCCGGCAAAACCCTGCAGGTGGAGATTGAACTCCAGCGCGTGCATACGCCGATTTACCCCGAAATCGACGACGCCTTCGCGCAAGGGCTGGGCTACGAAAATCTGGACGCGATGCGCGCCCAACTGCGGGAGCGTATCACGGAACAAAAAGTCCGCTACCTGCAGGATCAAGCGCAGGGACAGGCGTTAGCCGCCTTGCGTGAGCGCAGCACCGTGCATCTGCCCGACGCCCTCATCGACGAACAGCTGCGCGAGGAAGCCCGCGACTTCGCTGAAGAACTGCGCGCTAACGGGCTAACCGTCGAGATGTTCCTACAGCAGTCGGGGATGAGCCAGCAGCAGCTTATCGAGCAGTTGCGCGAGCGCGGAATCACCCGCCTGAAGAACACCTTTATCCTGATGGCGATTGCCGATCAGGAGGGAATTCAGGCAACGGACGAAGAGGTGGACGAGATCATCCGCGCGATGGCGGAAGCCACAGACGACCCCGCCCAGCGCGTGCGCCTCCTGGAAGACAAAGAGTTCCGCCATCGCGTCGCACAGGAGATGCGCCTCGAACGCGCGCTCCAAAAACTGCTCGAAATCGTCCAAAATACAGAGCAAGGAGCCTGACGATGATTTATCCGAAGAATCAGCTGATACCGATGGTGGTGGAGCAGACCGCGCGTGGGGAGCGCGCCTACGACATCTACTCGCGACTGCTCAAAGATCGAATCGTATTCGTCGGCACGCCCATCAACGACGATATCGCGAACCTGGTGGTGGCGTCGCTGCTGTTTCTGGAGAAAGAGGATCCCGACAAGGATATCGATATGTACATCAACTCGCCCGGCGGCGTGGTGAGCGCGGGACTGGCAATTTACGACACCATGCAGATGATTCGCCCCGATGTCGCCACGATTTGCATCGGGCAAGCCGCCAGCATGGGCGCGGTGCTGCTCGCCGGCGGCGCACCGGGCAAACGCTACGCCCTGCCACACGCACGCATCATGATCCATCAGGTACACGCGGGTTTCCAGGGAACCGCCCTCGATATCGAGATTCAAGCACGCGAAGTGCTGCGCTACAAGGACATCCTGAACAATATCCTGCACAAGCATACGGGGCAACCTATCGAGCGCGTGGAACAGGACACCGCCCGCGACTACTTCATGTCGGCGCAAGAAGCCAAAGAGTATGGAATAATCGACCATGTGTTAGACCGCAGCGGTCGATAACCAGGAGGCAATCTGTGGCACGAATAAACGACACGCGCATGATGGATCGGTGTGTGCTGTGCGGTAAGTCCCGCGAGCATGTGCGCAAACTGATACTGGGCATGTACGGCGGCGTCTGCGCCGACTGCGTGAAGTTAGCAGGTGATATTCTCCGTAATGAATCGAACGCGCCCGCGCCGACGCAGCCGATTGGCTCGGTGGATACCGTACCCAAGCCGAAAGACATCTACCGTGTGTTAAATCAATATGTGGTCGGACAAGAGCGCGCCAAGCGCGTGTTGTCGGTGGCGGTTTATAATCACTACAAGCGCGTGAAAGCGGGCGCCAGCAGCGATGTGGAGCTACAAAAGAGCAACATCCTGCTAATTGGTCCCACGGGCAGTGGCAAGACGCTGCTGGCGCAGACGCTGGCGCGGATTCTAAATGTGCCGTTCGCGATTGCCGACGCCACCGCGCTCACCGAAGCAGGCTATGTCGGCGAGGATGTGGAGAACATCCTGCTGCGCCTGATTCAGGCGGCGGATATGGACATCAAAGCCGCCGAGCGCGGGATTATCTATATCGACGAAATCGATAAAATCGCCCGCAAAGCCGACAACCCGTCCATCACGCGCGATGTGTCGGGCGAAGGCGTGCAACAGGCGCTGCTCAAGATTTTAGAGGGCACACTCGCCAACGTGCCCCCGCAGGGCGGACGCAAGCACCCCCACCAGGAGTTTATCCAAATCGACACCACCAACATCCTGTTCATCTGCGGCGGCGCGTTCGACGGGCTGGAAAAGATTATCGAGCGACGACTGAATGACCAAACGATGGGCTTCCGCTCCAGCCCTGAGACCCGCAAAAAGCGCAATGTCGGCGAGCTGCTCCAGCATGTAATGCCCGAAGACCTGCTCAAGTTCGGGCTGATCCCCGAGTTCATCGGACGATTGCCTGTGGTGGCGACCCTGGAGGCGTTGGACGAGGCGACCCTTGCGCGGATTCTGGTGGAACCAAAGAACGCGCTCGTGCGCCAGTACCAGAAGTTCTTCGAACTCGACGGCGTGGAGCTGGTTGTGCAGGAAGGCGCGCTGCGTGCGATTGCACGGGAAGCCATCCGCCGCGGCACCGGCGCACGCGCCCTGCGCGCAATTCTGGAAGAGATTATGCTGAATGTGATGTACGAAGTGCCCTCTAACCCCAGCATCAAGCGCGTGGTGATTACGGAAGAGACCGTGACGCAGCGCAAAGACCCCGAAATCCTGACGCAGGACGATATTCAGCAGGCGTCGTGATAGACCCTTTGCCTGTGAAATCGCCCTCCAATCCACAAGGGCGCGTCTGCGACGCGCCCCCC
>JAOAES010000067.1 GCA_026416655.1 Fimbriimonadales bacterium | reverse complement strand
ACATCCCCCGCTTTGAGCTGACTCCTGAGCGCGTGCAGGCGTTGCATCGTGTGCTGGAGGATTACGAGTTTCGCTCAGTGCTGAAGCGGTTGCCCACCTTGCTGCAGAAGTTCGGGGCGAAGGCGACGCCTGTGCAATCGGTGTATGAGACGCTCACGCCCGAAGTGGTGCGCAACCCGGACGAGGCGACTCTCGCGCGCATGCTGGAGAGTGACGCGCCTGTGGGCGTACGCTTTGTCGGGCAGCTGAACCGCCTGCGCGACGCCGTGCTGCAGGGCGTGGCGATTGCCGTCGCGCCCGACCGCGCCGTGTGGCTGGAAATGCATGGCAGCCTGTTCCTGCCAGAGCCGCTGAGCCGCCTGCTGAACGACGCACAGCGCACGCGCATTGTGTGGGACTTGAAAACCGAGTGCCTGCTGCTACGCGGTGCAGGAATTGACGCGAAACCTGCACCGTTTGACGCGCTGCTGGCGGCGTACCTTTGGCAGCCGAGCCGCTCCACCTACGCGCTGGACTGGCTGAGCGAGGACTTACTGAACCTGCGTCTGCCCGACGAAGAGAGTCTACGCCCTGCCGCCGAAGCGTGCGCTTTGCTGATGTTGCAGCCCCGCCTGCGCGAGATTCTGGAGCGCGAGGAGACCCTCAGCGTGCTGGAGCAGATAGAAATTCCCCTCGCGCCGATTCTCGCCGAGATGGAATGGCACGGCATCCGTATCGATGCGCCCTATCTGCAGGAACTCTCGGCGCGGCTGGAGATAGAGATCAACGCGGTTGCGCAGGATATCTACACCCTCGCAGGCGAGGCGTTCAACATTGGCTCGCCCAAGCAGCTCGGCGCGATACTGTTCGAGAAGCTCGGCTTGCCCGTGATTAAGAGAACCAAGACGGGCTACTCCACCGACGCAGAGGTGCTGCAGACCCTCGCCGCCGAGCATCCGATTGCCGCGCTGATTGTGAAGCATCGCGAGCTGAGCAAACTGCGCTCCACCTACGCTGAGGCGCTGCCCAAGCTGGTCAACCCGCTCACGGGACGCATCCACACCAAGCTCAACCAGACCGTGACGGCGACGGGCAGGCTCTCCAGCAGCGAGCCGAACCTGCAAAACATCCCCATCCGCACCGAAATCGGGCGCGAGATTCGGCGGGCATTCATCGCCGACCCCAGCTATCTGCTGCTGTCGCTGGACTACTCGCAGATTGAGCTGCGCATTCTGGCGCATATGTCGCAAGACCCAATGCTGCTCAAAGCGTTCGAGCAAGGCGAGGACATCCACACAGCGACGGCGTCGATTCTGTTCGGCTTGCCCCCGGAGCAGATTGACAAAGAGCTGCGCCGCCGCGCGAAAACCGTGAACTACGCCGTGCTGTACGGCATGAGCGACTACGGGCTGTCGCAGGAGCTGGGCATCAGCGTGGGCGAGGCGCGGCAGATTATCGAGCAGTACTTCCAGCGGTTCCCGCATGTGAAGGCGTTCACGCAGGCGATTCTGGAGGCGGCGCGCGAGACGGGCTATGTGCGCACGCTGCTGGGGCGCAAACGCTACATGCCCGAACTGCAGAGCGCGAACCGCAACGACCGCCTCGCTGCCGAACGCGCCGCGATCAACATGCCGGTTCAGGGCACAGCAGCGGACATTATGAAACTGGCGATGATTCGCGTGTATCGTCGCCTGCCTGAGATAGAGCCGAAAGCACGGATGCTACTGCAGGTACACGATGAGCTGCTGCTGGAGTCGCCCGACTCGCGCGCGAGCGTGGCGGAGGTAGCGCGCGCCGTCCGCGCCGAGATGGAGCAAGCCTACGCAATGCGCGTGCCGCTCGTGGTGGAAGCGAAGGTGGGATCCAACTGGCGGGATATGGAGGGCGTGTGAGCGGCGGGGCGCGTCCAACGCAGGTATAATCGCTCCGGCTTGTTATCGCGATGACCTCCTGAGCAGAATAGGGAAGTGAGCCATGCGAACCGATTATGTGCCCAGAGTGTTACAACTGCTGCAGCAGGCTTATGAGCGTCAGCAAGTGTCTCTGCGCATGGCAGCGGAGTGGATTGCCGACGCGCTCCAGGCGGACGGTCTGCTCTATGTGTTCGGCGCGTCCCACGCGGGGATTCTCACTGAGGAGCTGACCTATCGTGCGGGTGGGCTGGTTCCCGTCAGCCCGATTTTTGTGCCCGGCTTGACCTGTGATGTGCGCCCGCTACCGCTCACTTCCGCGCTGGAGCGTCTGGATGGCTACGCGCTTGCGGCGATAAAGCATATCCCTATCAGCCCTGCGGATGTAGCGCTCGTTCACTCCGTGTCGGGGCGCAACGCCGCGCCGGTGGAGGTCGCGCTGTACGCCAAGCAGCAAGGCGCGAAAGTAATTGCGCTTACTTCCTTAGAATACTCGCAATCGGTCAGCCCGCGGAGCAGCACGGGCTATCGGCTGTTCGAGGTCGCCGATTTAGTGATTGATAACGGCGCGCCTGCGGGCGATGCGGTGGTGCAACTGGAGGGGTTTCCGCAGCCCGTTGCGCCGGTCTCTACGGTGCTGGGCGCGGCGCTGGCGAACGCGATTGTGGCGGAAGCGTGCGCTATTCTCAATGAGCGCGGGATTGCGCCGCCCGTGTTTATGTCGGCGAACCTCGACGGCGGCGACGCCCACAACGCAAAACTGATGGAGCGCTATAGGGGGAGGGTGCTGTATTTATAGGGTATCTTTCTCCCTATGAGCGGCGAACTGGTCTGGAAAGGCAACATGCTGTTTGAGGGCGCGTGCGACATCACAGGGCACAAGGTGCTGTTCGACACGCATCCCCAATCGGGCGGGAATGATATCGCGGCGACGCCGATGGAGCATCTGCTGCTGGCGGTCGCGGCGTGTACTGCGATGGATGTGGTCGCCATTCTGCGAAAGATGCGTCAGGAGTTGACGGGCTACCGCATCGAGATTCATGCCGAGCGCTTTCCCGAACATCCCCGACGCTTTACGGAGGTGGTGATTACTCACTACCTGCAGGGCAACAACCTCGATCCGAAAGCGGTGGAGAAAGCAGTGAAGCTCTCCGACGAGAAGTACTGCTCCGCCTCTGCCACGTTGCGCCTGCCGACGGAAGTGCGCTCCGAGTTTGTGATTGAGGAATAGGGATGGTGCGTTCGGACGATTGGCTCTATCGTGCGGGCTGGGTGCTGGTGCGCGGGGTGGCGCGGCTCCTGTGGAGACTGGAGGTTGTCGGTGCGGAGCGCGTGCCGCTGGAAGGTGGGCTGATTCTCGCTCCAAACCACTTGAGCCTGCTCGACCCGCCGTTGATTGGCTGCGCCTGCCCGCGCGAGCTGCGTTTCATCGCAAAAGCCGAACTGTTTCGCTACGGGCTGTTCACGAAGCTGATACGCCGGCTCGGCGCGTTTCCTGTGGAGCGTGGCACAGCAGATGTGGGCGCAATTAAGACCGCGCTTGGCTTCCTGAACGAGGGGCGGGCTGTGATTATCTTTATTGAGGGTACACGGGGCGACGGGACACGCCTGCTGCCCCCGACGCCGGGCGTGACTCTGCTGGCGCGTCAGTCAGGTGCGGCAGTAACGCCCACTGCCATCGTGGGCACGGATAAAGCGTGGCCCAAAGGCGCGAAGTTCCCTCGCCGAGCGCAAATCAAGGTTGCCTTCGGCGAGCCACTGCGCTATCAGGACATCTTCGGCGACCGCCATGACCGCGCCGCACGAGACGAGTTCAGTGAACTCATCATGGAGCGTATCGAGGCGTTGACGCAAGTGCTGGGGCGTCCGATACCTCGGAGTTCGAGAGCAGCGGTACCGGCACAAACCCTGTCCGATCCAGCTCCGCACCGTACAGTTTGACGCTAACCATCAGATAGGCGCGTTCCGCGCGGGCAATCGCACTGTGCGGGAGCCAGAGGTGGATGGTGGTATCTGCTTGCTTGGCGGTGAGGCGCCTGTTCGGATACCGCCAGCGCGTGTCGCGCCAGTTGCCTGCTGAGTCCACCGTGAGCAAAGTAATCTCCATTTGATAAGGCGCGCGGAACGGCTTGAGCGTGTCGAGGCTCACGCGCACGCCCTCACGCCTTGCCTGCACCTGAATGCTGGCGATATCGGCGCGGGGCTGAAGATGAATCGTGGCGTTATCGTCGAACGGCTGGGCGTAGTAGGTGCGTGGGGGCGAGGCAGGCACGAAAAGCTCGTTCGTGCGCAGGAAACTGCTCAGAAAGCGGGTCATGAGCGCGTATTGTGACTCGTGCGCCTGCAGCGCGAGCCGTTTGCGTTCTTGCGCTTCGCGACTGAGAGCGAACACCTGCCAGTTCTCCGTCAGTAGCCCTATTGGAGGGATGAGGGAACGGTTCGGATGCTCGCCTTGGGGCAGGGGATAGTCGCCGCGATGCACGATATAGTAATAAAGCGTCGGGAGCTGCTTCAGCGCGCCCGATTGAACCGCCTGCGCAATCGCTTCGCGTGTGAAGAGCGCCGCCGCTGCGTGGTCTTCGTGGTCGTCCAGGGGATGTGTGGTGAAGATGTGTGTGGGCTGGAACTCGGCGATGGTGTGGTACAGGTCATTGATGAGCGCAGTTGCTGTGTAAGGCGCACCCGGGGTGCGTGCGTCGGAATAGGGCACAGCCGTCGCCTGCGTTGCGGTGGAGCGGATGACCCGATTGGGGCGAACCGCCATCGGGAGTAGCCCTCGATCAGGATAGCCCAGAAACAGGGCGTCGTCGGGCTTCAGTCCCAGTCGCTCCAGCGCACGGCGCGACTCCCGAATACGGAGTTGCCCCAGCTGTAAACAGTCGCGGGCATCGGGAGCGGAGCGCGAGGTAAGTGCCGCCGCCGCGGCGAAGCCATCGCCTGCCGTGAGGTAGACCACCTTGACGGGAACGCCTGCCGTAGCCGCTGTCGCTATCAGACCACCGCAGCCCAGCACCTCGTCGTCTGGATGGGGCGCGATAATGAGCAGGCGGTCGCTCGCGCGAAGCGAGGGAAAGGGCTGCCAGTGGCGGGATTCTTGGGAGAGGCTTGCGCGGTGCATCGCCGCCACGAACAGGAGCGCGCTCAGCCCGATATACGAGCTAAGCCCGCCCATCATCAGCAGGGCGATGCGAATCAGCCAGCGTCGCATAAACCTCCCTTTGTGGCACGTGCGTCGCGCCTGGGCGCTCATAGCGTCGGCATCCCGCCGACGACAGGTGCTTGAGCGGGACGCTCAAACCACGAGGTGGCGGAGGGGGAGGGATTCGAACCCCCGTCCCACACGAGGTGGGATGCGGTTTTCAAGACCGCCGCCTTCAGCCACTCGGCCACCCCTCCGCGCGGTGTGCTATTATACCCCACGCTCCGATTCAGGTATCCTTACGGTGATGGCGGAGCGCATTCAACTCGGCGACAGTCAGCCGCTTCTGATACGCGAGGCGCAGGTTCGAGAGGTGTTGACGCTGCCCCTCGCCATCGAGTCGCTGGAGGCGGCGTTCCGCGACTGGGCGCATGGCAGAGCCACGAACCAGCCCCGTCAGCGCGTGCATACCCCGCAGGGCACGCTGCACCTAATGGGCGCGGCGTGGCACAGCAGGGGCTACATCGGCTACAAAGCCTACTTCTCGTTCCCGACAGGGACGCGGTTCCATGTCGCACTTGCCTCAGCCCACACTGGCGAGCTGCTCGCGCTGATGGAAGCCGACTGGCTGGGACGCATCCGCACGGGCGCGGCATCGGGGCTGGCGACGAAATACCTCGCCCGCGAGGACGCCCAAACCGTCGCGATTCTGGGCGCGGGCGACCAGGCAGAAACGCAGCTGCAGGCAATCTGCGCCGTGCGTTCCGTCCAAAAGGCGTTCGTGTACAGCCGCACACCCGAAAAGCGCGAGGCGTTCGCCCTGCGGATGCAGGAGCAGCTGAGTATCCCTGTACAGCCGTGTGAGAGTGTGGAGCAAGCGGTCGCCGATGCCGCCATCCTCTGCACGATAACCCCAGCCCGCGAACCAATCCTCACGGGCGCGATGCTCAAACCGGGCATGCATATCAACGCGGCGGGGGCAAACTCGCTCGCCCGACGCGAACTGGACACCTTCGCCGTCGGACGCTGCGAGCGAATCGCCGTCGACGACCCCCAGCAGGCGCGCAGAGAAGCCGCTGAATTGGTCGTCCCCATCGAGCTGCGCAAGCTGAGCTGGGAGCGAGTGCAGCCCCTTGCGCACATCGTGGGCGGATTACTGCCCGCGCGCCAGTCGCCTGAAGAGATTACGCTCTTCAAATCGCTGGGCATCGCACTGGAGGATGTCGCCGCCGCTGCGGTCGTTTACGAAGCGATTCACCCCTAAACAGCGCCTGCCTGTTTCAGCTTGCTATGAGCCTTAAGCCCCACTCACGCACAATCCCACCCACTCCGCCAGCGGCGGGATGAGCGTCTCCAGTTCCGCTTCCTGCACTTCGGCGGGCTGCTGCAGGTACGCCTCCAGTCGCTCACGCCACGCCTGCAGTTCAGCGGGGTCGGCATGGGACGCTAAATGTTCCAGCAGCAGGGTGTGCGCCCCGCGTCGCTGCATGACCTCCAGCGCGTCCAGCATCTGGCGATGGCTACCGCCCTCCCAAATGGGCAACACCATCGCCTCGCGCAGGAGCCGCTCCACGCCAAACTCCGCAAGCACGCCCGCGCCGCCATGCACCTCCATACACCACTTCGCCGCCTGCGCCGCCTGCTCCGCCGTCCAGTATTTGGCAAGGTGGGTAATCAGGCGGAACAGGTGATAGCGCGGGCTGTACGGCGGGGTCTGCATCCCCACCTCTGAAAGCAGGCGCACCGATTCCCACGCCAGCGCGAACGCCGCATCGAGCGCGTTCCGCCAGCGCGTGAACTGCCTGTGCATCAGGGGATGTTCTATCAGCGGCTTGCCGAACGCGACCCGCCC
>JAOAES010000340.1 GCA_026416655.1 Fimbriimonadales bacterium | reverse complement strand
CACGATTGCGAACTGGTCGCTGTGGGACTGGCATCGGAACGGGCGCGTGCCGTATGTCGCGACAGCGGGCGTGTGGGGCGACCACAAGCGCGTGCCCAGCGGCAGCGACTACTGGGGCAAAATGCATGACCCCTATGACCCGCAGTTTGCCGTGAACGCCCGCGCAGGGATCGAACCCGTCGCGCAGCGCGTGAAGGGCGACCCGTGGTGTCTCGGCTTCTTTGTGGACAACGAACTGAGCTGGGCAGGGCAGGGCGAGGACGGCGGACGCTACGGGCTTGCCTACGGCGCACTGAGCCTGCACGCCGACGACTCGCCCGCCAAACGCGCCTTTCTGGAGCAGCTGCGCGCCAAATACGGCGACATCCAGCGGCTGAACGCGGCTTGGGGGGCGCAATACCCCAACTGGGACGCGCTCAAGCCGCCCGTGCAGCTACCCCCTGCCGCCACGCGCGAGCGACAGCGCGACTTCAGCGAGTTCGTGCGTGCCTTCGCCCGCCGATATTTCCAGACGATTCGCGACATCCTGCGGGAACTCGCGCCGAACCACCTCTATCTCGGCTGCCGATTCGCATGGTACTCGCTGGATGCCGTGCTTGCCTGTGCGGAACTGTGCGATGTCATCAGCTTCAATATCTACGCGCCGAAACTCAGCCACAGCGCGTACAGTTTCCTCCTGCCGCTGGACAAGCCCGTGATTATCGGCGAGTTCCACTTCGGCGCGCTGGACAGAGGGATGTTTCACACGGGGCTGGTCGCCGCCGCGAACCAGCGCGAGCGCGCCCGCATGTACGAGGAGTATGTGAACAGCGTATTAGACCACCCGCTGTTCGTCGGATGCCACTGGTTCCAGTACATGGACCAGCCGCTCACGGGACGCTGGTTCGACGGCGAGAACTACAACATCGGCTTCGTGACGATTACCGACGCGCCCTATCCTGAGATGGTCGCTGCGGCGCGTCGGACGCACGGGGCGATGTACCGCCGTCGGGGACGCTGAGGTGCAGCAGGCTCTACCTGCGCCAGCTGAAAGAGCGAGCCGCAGGACGCCCGCCTACGCCCGCCGACGGGCGCGACGGCGCACGGGGCGCGCTCTCGACCAGCGTGCGCAGATAGCCCTTCAGCCGATCCAGCTCGCGCACCTCCACAATCGCCAGGTACTGCACGCCCTGATTGAACCGCACGCCGCTGACCCGATTCCGACGGCAGAGCTTCGACAGCTTGCCCGCAATCACCCAGTCGGCGGTCTTGTCGGTAATCTCCTCCGTCAGCATCGGACCGATGCGCCGAATCCAGGTGTCCACAGGTTGCAGGTAGTGGTAGTCGCCCGGCTCGATACGGCTCTCCAGGTCATAGAGCGCGACCATATCGCGCAGCACAAGCGCGCCGACTTTGGGACCGATGCCCTTGATGTCGGTGATTTTCTCGTAAATCGGCTCCACGCGCCCGGACTGCACAATCGCCTGCTGGATGTCCATCCAGATGTTGCCGATTTCGTCCTCGGCGTAGAGCGATGCGGCGTAGCCTGCCAGTCCTTCAATCAGCCCGCGATTGAGCTGCTCGTTGATTTTGCGCTGATGCTCTTGGCAGACCTCCACGAAAGCGTTCCAGAGCTGTTCAGGCGCGTTGCCGGATGCAAGGAACGCACTGAAGTTGTTCTTATCACCTTGGAGTACTTTGTCCAGCGCCTGTAGTGCGAACCCCGAATATTCGGCGCGGTCGTTGCCGCGTTTCGCGAAAGCGTAGTAGCCCAGCATCACGCGGAAAGCGTAATACGGATCCGCCAGCGCCTCGCGCACCGCCTCGTTGTTGGGCAGCGGCAGTTTCATCGCGCGCGCCATCTGCGGATAGAGCACCTCGCGCTGAAACTTGTCCGCCTTCTCGCCCGCAAGGCGGCTCAGAATCACCTCAACCTCCATCGGAGTGAATGTCGCCATCTTTATCGCCTCCTGTCTGTTTTGTGATAGTTGTTGCCAATAGATGTGCCATAGCGTGTTCTAAGAATAGTTCGGTTTCAATCCTTAGACGGCTGAGACCCTCCTGGGGTTGCTGCTGAAGTCCCGCGCGCGGGGCTTCCATATTATATTATACGGAATTTTGCTCGAAAGTTTCACCCGCTGTCGCTTCGCATGTTCCGGCGATTCGACCGCCTCGAATATCCCCAGATTTAGGGGCAAATTTAACATTTCAGCCCTCGAAACCCTTGACAAAGGCGTCAAGGGATGGGGTATACTGCGCCTGCATCCACAACAGAGTGTACCGCTACAGGTTGTGGCTGCAGGCGAGAAATTTCGCATTTCGGCGAGAAAAACTACAATAGATGGAGGGCTATGTACGATGGCGCTGTTCGAGAAACGGGTGCATTTGAAGCCGTATGAGTATCCCGACCTGCTGAAGTTTCGGGACGCCATCCGCCATTCCTACTGGCTGCACACGGAGTTTTCCCTCTCAGGCGATGTGCAGGACTGGTACGCGCGCACCGAGCCGCACGAGCGCAACGCGCTCAAAAACACGATGCTCGCCATCTCCCAGATCGAAGTCTCCGTGAAGACCTTCTGGGCGCGTATCTACGACCGCATGCCCAAGCCTGAAATCGCGGAAGTCGGGATGACCTTCGCCGAGAGCGAGGTGCGCCACGCCAACGCTTACTCGCACCTGCTCGATATGTTGGGACTGAGCAGCGAGTTCGAGAAGATTCACAGTATCCCCGCTATCATGGATCGCATCCAGTACCTGCAACAGGCGCAGGAAGGCATCCGCAGCAGCGACAACCGCCAGTTCGCGCTCACTGTGCTGCTGTTCTCCGCGTTCGTGGAGCATATTTCGCTCTTCTCACAGTTCCTGATTATCATGGCGTTCAACAAGCACCGCGCGGCGTTCAAAGGCGTATCGAACATCGTGGAAGCCACCAGCAAGGAGGAGCAGATTCACGGCATGTTCGGCGTGGAGTTGGTGCGCATCCTGCAACACGAGTACCCTGAATGGTTCGACGCCGAGACGGAAGACACGATTCTGCGGGCGGTGGAGCGCGCCTACGCCGCCGAACAGCGCATTCTCGACTGGATTTTCGAGCGCGGTGAGCTGGACTACCTGCCACGCCATCAGGTGGACGAGTTCCTCAAGAACCGCTTCAACAACTCGCTGCAGAGTGTAGGGGTTCAGCCCCTGTTCAGTGTGGATGAACAGGCGCTGGCTGCAACCCGCTGGTTCGACGAAGAGTTGCTTGCCACTAAGGAGAACGACTTCTTCAACAAACGGAGCATCACCTACTCCAAGAAGATGAAGAGCTTCAGCGAAGCGGAGCTGTTCTAAGTGGCACGGGCGTCTCGCCCGTGCAAAGAGGCTGGCTTAGCGCAGTGTGGTACGGGCGTCTCGCCCGTGCAAAAGAAAAGCACGCTTGAGCGGGACGCTCAAGCCACGCAAAAGTATCGTGCTTGAGCGGGACGCTCAAGCCACATCCGTAGCACGGACAGTCCTGTCCGTGCCACACAAAAGTATCGCGCTTGGACAGGACTGTCCAAGCCACGAAGTAAGGAGGCGGTATCATGCAATCATCTGCAGAAAGACCATTATTCTACTGGCTCAACGAGGAGAGCCGTCGGTTTCTTTCGCGCGACTATCTGTTGCCAGGCGTCTCCGCGGAGCAGCGCATCCGCCAGATTGCCGACTATGCCGAGAGCCTGCTCGGCGTCGAGGGCTTCGCTGACAAGTTTTTCAACTACATGGCGCGGGGCTGGTATTCGCTCGCGACTCCCGTGTGGACGAACTTCGGACTGCAACGCGGGCTGCCCATCTCTTGCTACGGTAGCTACATCGAGGACGACTCCGCCTCGATCCTGTTCACCGCCTCGGAGGTGGGCATGATGACCAAGCTCGGTGGAGGCACTTCTGCGTATTTCGGCAAACTCCGACCACGCGGCGCGCCCATCCGCGACAACGGCACCAGCAACGGGAGCTTCTCTTTCGCCAAACTCTTCGACCGCATGATCGAAGTGTTCAGTCAGGGCAGCACGCGCCGCGGACAGTGCGCCGCTTACATCGATATCGAACATCCCGACATCGAGGAGTGGCTCTGGATCCAGCGCGAGGGCTGCGAGATTCAGCTGCTCTACTGGGGCGTATGCGTGGGTAACGACTGGCTGGAAGAGATGAAAAACGGCGATGCCGACAAGCGACGCCTCTGGGCAAAAGTGCTACAATCCCGCTCCGAAGTCGGCATCCCCTACATCTTCTTCAAAGACAACGCCAATAACAGCACGGTGGACGTGTATAAAGATTTGGGCAAAACTATTTATGCGTCAAATCTCTGTACCGAGATAATGCTTCCCGCCAGTGTGGATGAAAGCTTCGTCTGTTGCCTCTCGTCGATGAACCTGCTACACTATGACGAGTGGAAAGACACCGACGCGGTGGAGACGATGGTGTTTTTCTTGGATGCGGTGATGGAGGACTTCATTCGTCGCGTGAGGGACATCCCGTTTATGCAGCGCGCGTACAACTTCGCCTCGCGCCATCGCGCGCTGGGGCTGGGCGTATTGGGCTGGCACTCGTTGTTGCAAGCGAAGCGCATCCCCATCGAGAGCATGGACGCCTATCGCCTGAACACGGAGGTGTTCCGCACGATTCGCGACCGCGCCTATAACGCCTCGATAGATTTGGCGCGTCGGTTCGGTGAGCCGGAATATCTCAAGGGCTACGGCAGGCGCAACACGACGCTGCTGGCAATCGCGCCGACCAAATCGTCCTCGTTCATTCTGGGGCAGGTCTCGCCCTCCATCGAGCCGTTCATGAGCAACTACCATGTAAAAGACCTCGCGAAGGTGAAAACCACCTTCAAAAACCCGTACCTACAGCAGGTGTTGCGCGAGCGCGGCAAAGACACCGACGAAATCTGGCAAAGCATCGCCGCGCACGACGGCTCCGTCCAACATCTGGACTTTCTGAGTGACGAGGAGCGCGATGTGTTCAAGACCTTCAGCGAAATCTCGCAGATGACGCTGGTGCAGCAGGCGGCGCAACGGCAACAGTTCATCGATCAGGGGCAATCACTCAACCTGATGATTCACCCTGAGACGCCCGTGCGCGACATTAATCTGCTGATGCTGCGTGCTGCTGAGCTGGGCGTGAAGTCGCTTTATTATCAGTATAGTGTGAATGCGGCGCAGGAGTTCAATCGCGAGTTGTTGCTCAGTTGTCGCGTGTGCGAGGCATAGCGGTCTGCTCTCCATGCATAGCCCCCTGCTCAGAGCAGGGGGCTAACTGCTTGTAGTACCCACCTGCCGATTCGATGTTGCCTTTCAGATTGCTCAGTACATCCGCACGAATATCATTCCACCGTTAGCACATCGGCGCCGTTCTCGGTGATAACGACGGTATGCTCGAAATGCGCGGCGGGCTTGCGGTCGCGCGTGACGATTGCCCACTCGTTTTCAGAGATTTCCACTTCTGGCTCGCCCATCACAATCATCGGCTCGATGGCAAGCACCATGCCCGGTTTGAGTTCGACGCCTGTGCCGGGCTGGGCGATGTTGGGGATGTCGGGCAGTTCGTGGACGAACCTGCCCACGCCGTGCCCCGCGAGGTTTTTGGCAGGTTTGAAGCCGAACGCTTCGGCGTGCTGTTGCGCCGCCGCGCCGATGTCGCCTGTGGTGTTGCCCGCGCGGGCGACCTCCAGCGATTTTTGCAGCGCCTCCTCCGTCACGCGCACCAGTCGCTTGCGCTGGTAGTCGGCGTGTCCCACAATCACGGTAATCGCCGTGTCGCAGCAGAAGCCCTCATAATAGACGCCGATGTCCAGCGTCACAATGTCGCCAGAGCGCAACACCCTGCCTGACGGCACGCCGTGAACGACCTCCTCGTTGATGGACACGCACAGCACGCTGGGATACAGGCGGTAGCCCTTGAAAGCGGGGAAGCCACCCATCTCCAGCACCATGCGCTCCGCCAGTTGATCGAGTTCGACATCGACGGTGCGGTTGGGTTCAATCGCTTCGGCGCAGGTGCGCAACACACGCGCAGCGATGCGCCCTGCCTTGCGAATGCGTTCAATCTGCTGTGGGGTTTTGAGGTGGATTTTCATAGCACGCTCAACAGTCGTTGATAGACCTCTTCGGGCGAAGCGTCGGCGTTCACCGTGCGCAGTAAGCCGCGCTGACGGTAGTAGTCAATCAGCGGCGCGGTCTGCTCGCGGTACACCTGAAAGCGTTTGCGGATGGTGTCGGGCTGGTCATCCTCGCGGGTGACGAGCGTTGCGCCGCAGTGTTCGCACTGGTCGCCCGCTTTGCTGGGGTTCGCCGTAATGTGATACACGGCGTTGCACTGGGGACAGACGCGCCGCCCGCCGAGCCGCTCAATCAGTGCGTCCTCGCTAATCTCAAAGTAAATCACGGCGTCGAGCGGTTGGGTCAGAATACTTTCCAGCATTTCCGCCTGCGTCAGGTTGCGCGGGTAGCCATCCAGAATGAACGATTCGAGCGTGGCGATACGCTCCGCGACAATCTGGTTCACAAGCGGGTCGGGCACGAGTTCGCCACGCTGGATGTAGGCTTGCGCTTGCTGCCCGAGTGGAGTGTTCTGGGCAATCGCGGCGCGGAGCAGGTCGCCTGTCGCCACCACAGTCCAGCCCTTCTCTGCCTCCAGCCGTTTCGCTTGAGTGCCTTTGCCCGCGCCCGGCGCGCCCAGAAACACCAGTCGCATACGCTCAGTATTTGCTCGTCATCAGCTCGTCATACTGGCGCATCGCCAGTTGCGCCTGCAGCTGACGCGAGAAGTCGATTGCCACGCCGACCAGAATCAGCAGCGAGGTGCCGCCCACGATTGTGAGGGTGTCGATGCGCGTAATCGTGGGAACCCAATATTGCATCAGCGCGATGAACGAGAGGAACGCCGCGCCGGCGAAAGTGATGCGCGTCAGCACATCGTTCAGGTAGTCGGAAGTGGGCTTGCCCGGACGCACGCCCTGAATAAATGCGCCCTGACGCTTCAGGTTCTCGGCGATTTCATCGGTGTTGAACACCACCGACACATAGAAGTAGGTGAACAGGAAAATCAGCCCCGCGTAGAGGATGGAGCCAATCACGCCGCCGCCCGGAGTCAGCAACTCCACCATGCTCACGAGAAAGCCCACGACGGGACCGGGGTTCTCGCGATTGTAAGGGATCATCTGCAGCAGCGTGGCGGGCAGCAGCTGCAGCGACACGGCGAAGATAATCGGAATCACGCCCGCGGCGTTGACGGGGATAGGCAGATACGAGGTGCCGCCCATCGTCTGGCGGCGTCCCACGATGCGCCGCATGTGCTGAATGGGAATGCGCCGCTGCGAGGTCGTCACATACACGATGCCCCACACTGTCGCCACGAAGATTGCCAGCAGCAGCAGAATCTGCCCGAAGCCAATCGCGCCGTCGCGCACAGCTTCGTAGGTGCGCGCCACCTGATAGGGCATGCTGGCGACGATGCTCGCGAAAATCATCAGCGAGACGCCGTTGCCCAGCCCCTTCTCGGTAATCTGCTCGCCCAGCCACAGCAGAAACATCGCGCCCGCCGTCCACGCAATCACAACCTGCACGTATTGGATACCGCTGATGTCCAGCGCGCCCGCCGAGCGGAAGGTAGCAATCAAACCGACGGACTGCACCAACGCGATGGCAATCGTCAGCAGGCGGGTGCGTTGCTGCATCAGGCGTCGTCCCGCCTCCTCGCGCATCGCCTCGCGCATACGCGGGTCCGCGTAGGAGAAAATCTGCATGATAATCGACGCCGTGATGTAAGGATTCAGCCCCAGCGCGAGAATGGTCAGCTTACGCAGCGCGCCGCCCGTGAACATGTTCAGGAACTCCAGCAACTGCTGATCCTGAAAGATTCGATTCAACTGCTCACGGTCGACGCCCGGGATGGGGATATGCAGCCCGACGGCGTAGACCGTGAACATCGCGAACACGAAGAGGATACGCGCGCGCAGTTCCGGGATTTTGAACGCGCTTTGCAACGCACTGACGAAGTTCACGCTGAGCATGGCAACCTCACTTTTCGAGGAGATGCACAGTTCCGCCCGCCGCCTCGATTTTGGCGCGCGCGCTCTCGCTAATCGCGTGGGCGTGGACGGTGAGCGGGAAACTGATCTCGCCGACGCCCAGCACCTTCACGCCGTCTTTAAGCTTGCGCAGGATGCGCCGCTCTTTGAGCAGTTCGGGCGTCACGGTATCGTTTGCTTGGAACCGCTCGGCGAGCGTTTTCACATTAACCACGGCGTACTCCACGCGGTTCACATTCCGGAATCCGACGCGCACGGGCAGGCGGCGGTGGATGGGGGTCTGACCGCCTTCGAAGTGGGCAGGGATGGTGTCTCGCGCCTTTTGCCCTTTCGTGCCGCGCGTAGCGGTTTTGCCGTGCCCGGAGCCGATGCCCCGCCCGACGCGCTTGCGCCGCTTCTTGCTGCCCGGCTCAGGTTTGAGCGTATGGAGCTGAATCATCGCTTATTTGCCTCCTCTTCTGCAACGGTTTCGACCTGCACGAGGTGCGCGACTTTGGCAATCATCCCGCGAATGGCTGGTTCGTCGCGGTGGTACACGGTCTGGTTGAGTTTACGCAGACCGAGCGCGCGCACGGTGCGTTTCTGGCTCTCCGCGTAGCCAATCGGGCTTCGTTTGAGCGTGATTTTCAACATCGTTTACGCCTCCACTGCTTCCTTGAATTTGCGCACATACCACGGGGTGAG
>JAOAES010000252.1 GCA_026416655.1 Fimbriimonadales bacterium | reverse complement strand
ATTAACCCGCACTTTATTGAGGCGGTCATTGATCTCGCTCTCCAAGAGGACCTTGTCCCCGCCGATTGGACGACCGACAGCCTGATACCGCCTGACCATACCACCGAGTGCGCGATTCTGGCGCAGGCGGAGGGGGTGTTGTGTGGGGTGGAGATTGCGCAGCGGGTATTCCAGCGGCTTGATTCCGATGTTCAGTTCCCTTTCGTCCTGCCTGACGGCGCGCCCCTCAAGCCCGATATGCCCGTGCTGCGTATACAGGGCAACACCCGCTCGATTTTGAAAGCGGAGCGCACCGCGCTGAACTTCCTGCAGCACCTGTCAGGGGTCGCCACGCTGACCCGCCAGTACGTGGACGCCGTCGCGGGCACGGGCGCGCAGATTGTGGACACGCGCAAGACCACGCCCGGCTTGCGCTTGTTGGAGAAATACGCGGTGCGCATCGGCGGCGGGCGCAATCATCGAGTCGGGCTATACGATGGAATCCTGATTAAGGACAATCACCTGATCGCGCTGGGCGGCGACATTCGTGAGGCGGTGCGCTGCGCCCGACAAAACGCCCATCATCTACTCGCAATCGAGGTGGAGTGCGCCACACTGGAGCAGGTACAGCAGGCGATTGAAGCAGGCGCAGACGGAATCCTGCTGGACAACATGCCCTTAGAGATGCTGCGTGAGGCGGTACAGCGTGCAAAAGGGCGTGTGCGCTTCATCGAGGCGTCAGGCGGTGTAAACCTGAACACTGTGCGCGCTATCGCCGAGACGGGCGTGGATTACATCTCGGTCGGGGCGATAACCCACTCCGCGCCCATCCTGCCGATGCATCTGGAGTTCTAATCATGCGCTGGCGCGAACTGTACCCCGAATGGCAAGAAGCAGTAGACGAGCTGGTTTCCCAGAGCGGCGTGGTTCTCGTGCTGGGCGCGACGGATGTGGGCAAATCCACCTTCTGCTCACTGTTGCTTAAACTGCAGCAACAGGCGGGACGTAGCGTTGGTTTCGTGGACCTGGATGTGGGGCAAACCACCGTGGGTCCGCCAGCCGCTTTCAGCAGCGTGCTGATTAACAAGCCCTACGAACTGCTGCACGAGCTAAGCCCCCACAGTATGGCGTTTTTGGGGGATGTCTCGCCAGTGCGCCACGTTTCACTGGCGCTGATAGGCGCACGGCGCGTGCTCGACGGACTGACGCCACTCCAACCGGAGAGCGTCGTGGTGGACACTGACGGATACATCGGCGGCTGGCATGGAAGGGCGTATAAGATTATGCTTGTCGACCTACTGCGCCCTCAGGCGATAGTCGCGCTACAGCGTGCGGACGAGCTGGAGCCGATTCTGGGCGCGTTGCGCCTGCGCGCCGACTGGAAACTCTACGAGCTGAGTGTGCCGAAGACCATTCTGCGCAAATCGCCTCCCCATCGAGCGCAACATCGCCGCGTCGCCTTCGCCCGCTACTTCGAGAAAGCACTCTCCCACACGCTCCCGCTGGAGCAATTTCGTTTCATCGGGAGGCGACTCGGCTCAGGACAACCGCTCTCCGAGGCTCGCAAGCGTTTCCTCGCCGACCAGATTCGTGCTGAGCTGCTTCATGCGGAAACCATCGGTGACTCGCTCCATCTGATTGTGCGCCAGCCCCTCAGCGACGCGCAAATTGAGACCCTGATGACGCTGGCAAATGTGAATAAACTGGTGATGTTGCCCCAATCGGCGTACCACAACCTGCTGGTAGGGCTGATTGACTACACGGGGCAGTGCTACGGGCTGGGACTCATCGAGACGCTGGACTACAAAGCGCGCACGCTGACGGTGCTGTCCCCTGTGCGCTCGGTGCAGCCTGTGCGCTGGGTGCAGCTGGGCTACCTGCGCATCCTGCCCGACGGGACGGAGCTGGGCGAGCCGCTGCGAGAGGGCTGAAGCCACTCGGTATAATCTGGCTATGAACACGCTGGTCTTGCTGACGGCGGGCTTGCTGCTGCTCGCGCCCGCCCCACAGAAGGAGGAGACGCGCATGCAATCGGGTAAGAAACGCCTGCTGGTGGTAACGCATACGGCTGGATTCCGACACGCCGACTCTATTGAACTTGGCGAGAAGGTTCTCGCGGAGCTGGGCGCACGCAGCGGCGCGTTCGATGTGGACTACTGCCGCGACGCGAGTGAGGTGCAAAAAATGCTCACGCCCGAATTCCTCAACGCAGGCAAATACGACGGTGTGATATTCCTGAACACGACAGGCGATATCGGAATCCCCGATTTGCAAAAGTTTCTGGACTGGCTGAAGACGGGGAAGGCGTTTATCGGCATCCATGCCGCCGCCGACACCTACCACAACCGCCAGGAATACCTCGATATGATTCAGGGCGAGTTCGCTTATCACGGACAGCAGACCAAGGTCGAGGCGAAAGTGGAAAAGCCTGACCATCCTGCCGTCGCCCACCTCGCGCCCGCGTGGATTGTGTTCGACGAAATCTACCTGTTCAAGGAGAACAACCGCAAAAATGTGACGGTGCTGCTGTCGATGGACAAGCATCCCGACGACGGCACAGCGAACGCGGGCAAAGAAGGAGACTATCTGCTGGCGTGGTGTCGCGAATACGGCAAGGGGCGCGTGTTCTACACCGCGCTGGGACACCGTCTCGATGTGTGGCAGAGCGAGGAGTATCAACGCCACCTGCTGGGCGGTATCAAGTGGGCGTTGCGTCTGCAGGAGCGCGGCGTGGTGAAGTTTTAGAGTAGGCTCTCAATCCGAGCCGTCAGTCCTTCAGCGCACGCCTCGAACCACCTGCGCGAGAGTAGCAGGAACCACCACGCGGCGGGGCGGGCGTGCGTTTGGGGCAAGCCCTCCGCCGTAAGGAATGCGTTGCGTATCAGGCGCAGGCGGGCGCGTTCCGCCTCGCACTCCAGCTCCTCGATGCGAGCGCGCTGCTGCTTGATTTCAGGCGCGTCTGCAATGCGCACTCGCTCGGCGTTCAGCTGCTTAATCTGCGACTTGAGTTCGCGTAGGCGCGGCGCGAGTTCGCTAAATCGTTTCGGGTGCCGCTGAATCTCAGCAATCAGGGTGCGTCGCTCGGCGTGGAGTGCATGGGTCTGCTCGCGCAGTTGCTGCGCCCGCGCGCCGACGGTCGCACGCAACTGAGTGTGCAGGGCTTCGTACTCCTCCAATCGCGCCAGCCATTCCCCGCCCTCGCGTTCCGCGAGCAACGCCATCAGTGCGCGGGGGCTGCGAATCGACGCGAGCCGCTCCAATAAGGCGCGCTGCTCGTCCACCACCGCATGCCATCGCCGCGCGAAGGTATCCGTACAGAGCGTCGCCTCGCCGAACGCGCTCGCCAAATGTTCTGGCAGGCGCAACGAGATGCACTCCGCCGCCTGCAGCGCGTCCCAAGTGGGATAGCACAGGCGCAAAAGCGGATTAACTCGCAGGGGGACGCCCGCCGCCTGCAGGTTCCGATGGAACTGCGCCGTGCGCACAAGGTACGGCGAGCCTCGCTCGTTGAATACGAACACGAACTCCCGCGCCAAGAGCGTAATCAGCGTAATTGCCTTGCCGACCAGTGTGCAAGAATCGCCCCA
>JAOAES010000334.1 GCA_026416655.1 Fimbriimonadales bacterium | reverse complement strand
CTTCTCGGCGTCGTTGCGGGTCACTGTCACGAACTCAGCGCGTATCAGCACCTGTTTCGGTGCGATGTCGAGGAAGCGCAGGATGCGCCGCACATATTCGATGGCTTCAGGCGTACCCCGAATAATCAGCGAGTTGTCGATATCGTTGGCGACGATGCCATCCAGTCCGTCGGGGATGAGGATACCCGCCTGCGCGCCTGCCTGCCCGCCGAGTCCGCCGCCGGGCTGACCGCCGCCGAAACCGCCCCCGAAACCGCCACCGCCGGGCTGACCGCCGAAACCGCCGGGCTGACCGCCAAAGCCACCGAAACCGCCGCGTCCACCGCGTTGACCCTCGCCCGGATCCTGAGCCTGTTCGTTCGGGTTCGCAGCGGGCGTGTTATTATACGGTACGGCAACGCCGCCCTCCATGCGCAGCGGCACGCTGGGGGGAACCGGCATCTGCATGCCGGGCGCGCTCTCGGAAATCGTGCGGCTCACAAAGTCACGCAGCTCAGCGAACGGGTCGTCCGTCATCATCTCTGTCTTGATGATGCGCACGATGTCCGATGCACGGCTGTAGCGCAGGGGGATGCGCTCGGTGACCACCAGCGGTTTCTGCGGCTCTGCAGCAGGCAGAGGTTGCACCGCGGGGGGCGTGTCTGCCGATTTCGGACGCGCAGGACCAATCACATAGACGCCGTTCGCCTCCTTGCGATAGCTCGCACCCGCCGACTGACAGATATAACCCAGCACCTGCTCGAAGGGTTTCTGGTCGATCTTGATAAAGCTGATGCGCTTATAGGGCTGCTCGGTGGGTTCGAACACCACTTCCGCCTTAACCTGTTGCGCAATCGCCTTGACCGCTGTGATTAAGTCGGCGTCCATCAAGTGGATGGATACCAGATAGTCGTCGTTGCCCCATGCAGACAGGTGCACATATCCTGTCAGCAAAGCGACCGTGAAGATGCTCCAGATTCCTTTTCTCATTCGTATAGATCCTCCTCCGTGATACCTCTTTGAGGGGCGGGAAGTATCCGCCCCTCAGGAACGAGTGGGCGTGGGGTTAGCGTCCGAACCCGCCGCCGAAGCCGCCTCCGCCGAAGCCACCGCCGCCGAAGCCACCAAAGCCACCAAAGCCGCCGAAACCACCGCCCGACGACATCAGCTCATATTGAGCATACTGGATGATGCTTCCACCCAGTAGCGATGCGACCAGAAGCGGGCTTGCGTAGTTGAGCTGGATTTTCTCAGGCAGATTCAAGCGTGTACCCTCTTCGGGAGTCGTGGTCTCCGTCGGAGGCAGGGGCGCCTCTTCAGGCTGGCGCACGGTGACGTAATAGACACCGTTCTCGACGCGGTAGGTCAGGTTCAGAGGGCGTAGAATGTTATCCAGCGCGACGGTAAACGGCACGTCGGTCAGCGAGACCGTGACCGTACCCTGCACGTTCGGATCCAGCGTGTAGCTCACGCCGACGCTGTCGAACAACTGCTTCAGCACGAACCGCACATCCGCCTGCTCGTACTTGACTGTGACGCGACGCTGTGTGGGATCTTGTTGTCCCCCACCTTGCGCGAAGACGGGGGCGACTTGCGCCGCCATCAGGATTGTCATCGCCAGCAAAGCCAGTTTGATTTTCATCGTCATGCCTCCGTAAATTGATACGCTTGCAAGGACATTCCGTTTCTAAATACCCGGTGCGGTGCCGCGTCCGCCGCCACCGCCGGGAGCGCCCAAACCGCCTGCGCCCGGTGCACCGGGGGGCGCGCCAAAGCCACCGCCCTGCCCCCGTCCGCCGCCGACGCCGGCACCGCCACCACCGACGTTGCCGGGCGGCTCATAGGGCACGCGCACCTCGCGCGGGTTGCCTTTTGAGCGGCGCAGAACCAAACCGTTCTCGGTGATGGCGACGATGCGGAACTCGCCCACCATGTCGCCCGGGTAAACGATGCGTGGCAGCTCGCCCTCTTGTTCCAGGATCGCCGAAACCGTCGTCCCGATGATAATGCCTGCCACGCGCCGTCGCGGTTGCGGTTCGAACGGTTCAGGCAGCTCCACCTGAGGGGGTTTCGGCGGGCTTGCCAGCACGAAGTAGCGGGCGGGATTGAAAGCGTCTGCCTGCATCGCTTCCACTTCTTCGGGCAGTGGCGCGAACGGGTCGCGGCGTGGCGTAAAGGGCGGGCGTGTCGCCTGCGGTTGCGCCGCCATCGTCGTCGGAGGTGGGGTCATGCCGCCGCCCATCGGCGAGGGAGCGGCTGGCTGACCAAAGCCATCGTCGCGCATGTCTGGCGATGGGGGTGGTTGCTGCGCCGTCTCGCCGCCGCCCCCGCTGCTGAACACGAACAGCAGCGCAACGGCGATCACCACCAGCACAACGACCGCCACTGCCAGCGCAATCTGCGTTTCCTTCTTCATCGTTGTTCACCTCGTGTTTCGCGCTTCATCCGCCGATTCCTGCTATTTCAGGGACCCGACGCACCGAAGCCCGCGCCGCCACCAAAGCCGCCTCCGCCGAAGCCGCCGCCAAAACCGCCGCCCATGCCACCGGGCGCTGCGCCCTGCGCCTGCGGCGAGGAAGGCACATTCGGACCAGGCTGACCGCCCTTCATGCGCGGATACACAAACACCGTCAGCGTGTAGCTGCCAAACAGCTGCGGACTCATGCCTGAAATCGTCAGTCCATCCACCAACACCACAAGGTTCGGTATATCATTCCATTTTCGGACATGGTTGAGCAGAGACTCAAACGAGGCAGCGCGCACCTGTACCGTGCCCATCGGATATACCAGTACGAGCGTGGGGATGGCGTTCGGATCGTTGGGCGGTGGCGGCAGGGCGACATTATAAAGCCGCTGCACGCCCGTCTTCTCGGGCCATGCCTCCAGCTTCTTGGCGATTTCGCGCGTCATATCAGGATACTGCATCCATGCCTTCAGACGGTCGCTCAAATCGATGGTGTTGACGGGCATCTTCCGCCGGTCAATCACCGCGAGGTCGCGCTCTGCCTGCTCCACGCGCTGCTGCGCTCGCTTCACCAACTCTTCTGCCTGAGGAATTTTATCCACTTTCTGCTGGAGCAGGCTGATGTTTTCCTCATGATATTGGATGTTCTGGAGTGTGGGACGGATGCCAAGCAAGTAGAGGGCGGCGGCGACCACAATCGTCGCCGTCAGCCCGATAGAGACCTTCGCAAACATCGTCAAGCCTTTCATCGCGACCTCCTCAGATTCCCATACCGCGTCCACCGAGTGCGGGTGGTGGCGCGCCGCCGCCGAAGCCGCCCAGCGTGGGCATCCCTGCGCCACCGCCTGCGCCTAAACCGGGCACACTGATGGGCGGTGTGGGCAGCGAAATCGGCTCTTTCAAGTACGCCACAACCTGGAAGGGCATCAGGTTCGCCGGGGAGCTACCGGTGGGCGCACCACCGCCTGCAAACCCGCCGCCGAACCCGCCAGGCGCGCCCAGCGAAGCGGGCGGTGAAGGGGCGCCGCCTCCTAAGCTTGACAAACCGCCTGCCGTCGGACCCGCGGGTGCGCCGCCTCCTAAGCCTGACAGACCACCTGCCGTGGGTCCCGCAGGCGCACCGCCGCCGAAACCGCCAAAGCCCGGCGCAGCCATTCCCGGTTGGCTGACACCCGACGGATAGCCCGGCAACGCCGCCGAAGTCAGACTCACCGCCGTAAACAACGGGCAGTTATACATCGTCTGCAGATACAACCCCAGCTCGCGAATCCCCTTGGTGAACCCTGAGAGCTGCAACTGATTCCCCTGCGCCACCTGCATCGACGCATAACGCACACGCGGTGAGGTGTAACGACTCACTTCACTGTAGAGTTCGGGATACTTCAAATTGTGTTCCTGTACGCGCTTGACCCACTCGGTTTTGCCCAGCGCAATTGCCGCCGAGTCGATGAGCTGATTCGCCTGATTATAGAGGCTATCGACCCGCTGTGCCTGCATCTCTAACTGGCTTTTTTGTTCTTGCAGTTCCCGCAGCCTGCCCTGAGCGCTCACCATCCAGAACGCCATCGCTGCGTTCACCACGAAAAACAGCACCACCAGCAGGGCGATTATCTGCCTGTTGACCTTCCGCTGGCGAACATAATCCGGAACCAGATTCAGCTTCATAAATTCGCGCCTCCTTAGAAACTCGCGTGCAGCCCCATCCCGACAGCAACCGCCATCAGATGCGCGTTCGCCGCGACATATTCGGGCCCGTGTCGCTTGACCTGCAGTTGCACGCCCTTGAAGGGGTTCCCCACGACCGTCGGGATTCCTACCGCGTTGGCGATAAACTGATCCAGGTTGGGCATAATCGCACCGCCGCCCGTTAGCACAATCATCTGCACATCAGCGTCCAGATTCCGACTGCGGAAATACTCGATGGAGCGCCGTATCTCGCTGACCAGCTCTTCAAGCAAGGGATAGATTGCGTGGAAGACTTCCACTTTGCGCGGGTCAGTAGGCGACTGCGCGGGGAGCGCAGGTTCTGACGCGGTCGCCGGTTCAGGCTCGCTTGGTTCGGCGAAGGGCGAGGGCGGGACATCGGGCTGCGGCTCTTCGGGCGTCAGAAACGAGCCGGGCGTCATAAACGGCGACGGCTCGGGAGCGATGGTCGGCTCGCTGGGGAACCCGGGGGTGTAAAATCCGCCCGTGGGCGCGCCCGGCACGCCAAACGGCGAGGTCGACTGCGGAATCTGATCCATCAGCACCTCCGCCAGCTGCACTTTCAGCTGCTCCGCCTCCGACTCGGAGACCATCAGTCGCTCCGCAATCGCACGGGTGAGCATATTGCCGCCGGTAGGCAGGATGCGCGGGAAGCTGAGCAAGCCCTGACTATAGATATCGATAGAGGTCGACTCCGCGCCCAGATTGACTACCGCCACATTCTGGTTTTGCATATCGGGCTGAGTGAGCAGCAGGCTGCGCGCGAGCGCGAGCGGCTCCACATCGATGGCATACGGCTCCAGCCCCAGTTTGTCGGCGATGTCGACGAGGCTATCGATGGCGTCTTGTTGTGCCACCGCCAGCACGACCTCCATGTTGTCCGAGTTCGGGTCGGCGTTCGGGCGGCGCACCACTTCGTATGCCGATTGCACGCGCGTATCGGCGAAGGGGATGTTGCGCCCGATTTCCCAGTCCATGTGCTGGCGCAGTTCGGCGGGACTCATGCGGGGCACTTCCAGGATGCGCACCACCACCGAGTTTTGCCCGGCGAGGGAGAACGCCGCCTGCTTGGTGCTGATACCGGAGTCGGCGAGTAGCTTCTTGAGAGTCGCCGCCACCGCCGCTTTATCGATTACGCCGGAGCTATCAATCGCGCCTTCGGGAGTCGGCGCGATGCCGATGTTCGTGACAATGGGCGGACGCCCCACACGTACTTCCGCCGCCTTGATGAAACGGCTCCCTAAATCGATGCCCACGACAACGCCAGGTTGTTTCGCCATGCTCTTCTCCTGAACGCAACCCTTCGACGGCAGAAGGTATTCTCCTGCCGCCTGTGCTGAGTCAATCGCTTCACAGGATTGTACCCGATAGGATTCGGCGATGAAAACCCCTCTCCTGCTGCTTGAGACGGGAATTACCCCGAAAAGTCTCGCAAAGCGCACATCAGGTATCCTATCCCCCGATGCGTTGGCTCGGATGTTGGATTGTTCTGGCAGGTTTCCTCGCGAGCGCGTTCCCCCAGTCGTTGCCGCCGTCGGTCGCGCTCACGCGCCGGCTGGGGCTGGAAGGGCGCGTGATGTGGGTCGATGCTACAGCAAACCTCAACTGGTTGACCGACCGCGCCCAGATACGCGATTTCGTGCGCAAATGCCGCGCCGTCGGCATCAACTGTATCGTGCTGGATGTGAAGCCCATCAGCGGACATGTGTTGTATAACAGCCAGATTGCGCCCAAGCTCACCGAGTGGCGCGGGATTCAGGTTCCGCCCGATTTAGATGTCCTACAGGTATTTTTGGAAGAGGCGCACGCCGTCGGAGTGGAGGTTCATGCGAATATCAATGTGCTATCGGAAGGACACAAGATGTTCAGCACAGGTCCTGCGTATGAAAATGTGGACTGGCAGATGGTGGCGTATTCGCGGCGCCGCACGCTGGTTCTCCCCGACGGCTCGCGCTATGACCTGAACCGATTCGATGTCACGCCCCCACCTGACGGCATTTCCGCGTATCGGCGCAATCCTGTGCCGGCTCCCCCGGTCGGGCGCAGCTGGGCATATGCGATTCTGACCGACGATTTGCGCGTGCAGGCGGTGATCGATGGGACATTCGTCTCGCGTCCGCTCACGCCGCCTGAGAACGGCTGGATTCTGGTGGCAGATGGGCAGGCGGCGCAGAACCTGGAACGGCTCAGCACGCTCGGTATCGGGCTGTCTCTGCAGACTCAGCCGGTGCTGCAGCCGATTGCCGAGTCGGACACGGAGGGCATCGCCGTGTTCGTGAACCCGCTGCACCCCGCCGTGCGCGAGCGGTTGCTGGCGATTATTCGCGAGATTTGCCAGAACTACCCGATTGACGGTTTCGTGTTAGACCGGATGCGCTGGGCGAATGTGTACACCGATTTTTCCGAGCGCACCCGCGCAGCGTTTGAAGCCGAGTACGGGCGTGTGAACAACTGGCCCGACGACATTGTGCGCCCCCCGACGCTGCCGCGCGACGGCTACGAGCGCGGTCCCCGTTTCGGGCAGTGGGCGGAATTCCGCGCCCGCGTGATTCGAGACCTGCTACGCGACATCCGTCGAACCATCGAATCGGTGCGCCCGATGCCCATCGGAGCGTATGTGGGCAGCTGGTATCCCATCTACTTCGAACTCGGCGTGAACTGGGGCAGCGACGCCTTAGCCCGACCCTATAGCTTCGTCAGCTCGGAATACCGGCTCACTTCTTACCTCTACGATATGGACTACCTCATGCCGGGCGTCTACTTCAACATCCCGTTTATGAACGAAGCCCCGCTTTACGACGGAGACGAGATTCGCACGGTGGAGGGAATGACGCGCCGTGTGATGGAGTGGACCAATGGCGACCTGTTCGTCTATTCGGGCGTCTATGCACTGGACTATCGGGGCGACCCTGCGGGGTTCGAGCGAGCGATTCGGGCAGCGCGCCTCAACTCGCACGGCGTCATGATTTTCGACGCCACGCATATCGTGCAATGGGACTGGTGGGAGGTCGTTCGGCGCGGGCTGGGCACGCCTGACAGCGGCGCGAGCGACGCCGTTCCGCTCGCGCCGCACCAGCTGCCGTCGCTGTTGCCCAGCTTGCGCAACAACGGGGGCGGGGGGTGATTAGTTCCTCAGCGGCTTCCCCGTCTCCAGCATGTGCTTGATGCGCTCCACGCTCTTCTCGGTCTGGCACAGTTCGATGAACACCTGCCGTTCGAGGGCGTGGAAATGCTCTTCGGGCATCAGGGTCGCGTCGCGCAGGTCGCCGCCCGTCATCACATAGGCGATTTTCTCGGCAATCAGGCGGTCGTGGTCGCTGATTTGCCCTGCCTGATGCATCCAGTGGACTTCCATCATCAGGCGGCTGTAGCCGTTGACGCCCACCGCCAGAATTGGCGTCGGCTCCGGCGGGCGGTAGCCCCCGCGCGAGAGCGCAAGCACATGCTGCTTGGCTTCGTAGAGCAACCTATCGAGGTTCCAGCAGAGCGTATCGCGCTCGCGTAAGAAGCCCAGCGCGTACGCCTCGAACGCGTTGCCGCTGCGCTTGCCGTAGGCGAGGGTGAGGAACGGCGCGCGCAGGTGCGGCACGGGATCGACTTCAGGGGGCAGATGCTGCAGGGCGCGGCGGGTCATCAGCGTCGTGCCGCCCCCAGCGGGCATCAAGCCGACGGACGCCTCCGGCAAGCCCAGCCCCGTATCCACATGCGCATGCACGTGCACGCACGGCAACACGACCTCCAGCCCGCCGCCCAGCGCGTACCCATGCACCGCCGCCACGACGGGAACCCCACAGTAGCGAATCCGCTGGCTCAGCCCCTGCAGGAGTTGCAGCCCGCGTTCCATCCCCTGCCAGTCCTGCCGCGCGATGTACTCCAGAAACAGGTTCAGATTGAACCCCGCCGAGAACATGCGCCCCTGATTGCCTATCACCACGCCGACATGGTTGCGTTCGGCACGCTCCAGAAACTCGGCGACGAACTCCATCAGGCTGGGCGTCAGTACGTTGGCTTTGGTGCGGAACTCCACGCACGCCACATCGTCGCCGAGGTCGATCACGCGGCATTCGGGGGTTTCCGCGATAACCTTGCCCCCGCTGGCAAGGTCGTCGAGGCTGACGAAAAACGGGGGCGTCATCAGGGGGGCGTAGTCGCCCTGGTCGTCGCGCGGTTCGAAGTAGTAGCGGCTCGCGCCGCGCGTCGTGTAGAAGGTCTTCAGCTCGGCGTTGCGCAGCATGCGCAGGGTGGACGGTTCCTGCGGCAGATTGAGCATCGTGAGCGCGTCGCGCCCCGCCTCGCCGAGCGCGTCCCAGGTCTCGAACACGCCCAGCTCCCAGTTGTAGCCCAGTCGCATCGCCATATCGAGCGAGGGGATGTCGTAAGCGACATCGGGCATCACTTC
>JAOAES010000277.1 GCA_026416655.1 Fimbriimonadales bacterium | reverse complement strand
GTCGTTTTAGTGGGCAGTGACTACACACAGTATATATCGGTTTAGGGGACGCCTCTCGATGGGCAGGGCGAAAACTGTTAGAAATGAGGAACAAAACCGGCAGGATTGCGAGGGCGGTTTATCGCGGTTGGGCGAGCCAATTGGCGACCTCACGCAGCAGGGCGAGAATCGTCTCAGTGGTCTGCTCCACAAAACGGCGCACGGTCTCCCTGTCGATTCCGCTGGTCTCTAAAAACCAGCGGATGACGGGGATAGCGACGCTCAGTCCCGCGGCGAGCAGTCCCAGCACGATGAGGTTGAACGCCACGAAGCCAACCGCCGCGGCGACCCCGCGCACGATTACGGCGCCAATCCATATCAGAAACGCCAGTGCGGCGATGCGTATCCCCGTTTCGAGCCAGTTGTGCGGGGCGTGTGAGGAGCTTCGAGTGTCAAACAGCGCGAACTCCAGCGGTTGCCCGTTCCGTTGCAGCGTCCTGCCGCGGTCGTCGGTCAGGCGGAGCGTGATGCCCTGCGCGACGGAGCCGCCGAAGACGAAGTTGGCGTGCTCGCCCGTTTTGGGGCGTGCAATCCGCAGGTGGGGGTAGTCACCCGCGTCGTTGCGCACGAGCGTGAAGACCAGCGTCTCGTCCGGGGCTTCGGTTGATTTTGCGAGGCGCATCACTCGCCGTACAGCAAGAACGCCTCGCGCCGACGGAGGAACTGCTCCTCGTCGCGGGCGCAGCGCTGCAGGATGCGTTCTGGCTCCGCGCCGTCCATCAGCATCGCATGCACCTCGCAGTTCGCCAGCAAGCCGAGCGATTTTTGCGCCTCCCACTGGCGAGGATAGAGCTTGCGCAAGCAGTACGCCAGCCCGACACCCAGCGCGAAGGGGCGCAACTGCTCGCGATTCGTGATGAATATCGACGCGCCCTGACACTCCACGCCTTTGTAGACGCTGGCAGTGGGGGTAAAGACCATCGGCACAAAACGCACGCCTGCGCTGGTGGGCAGCTCGTTGAGCATCCCCGCGAGTTTGCGCCCGTCGATCCACGGCGCGCCCACAATCTCAAAAGGCGTATCTGTGCCGCGCCCGACGGAGAGGTTCGTGCCCTCCCACACGCCGATTCCGATATAGAGAAACGCCTGCTGTAGGCGACGCATATTCGGCGAGGGATTAGTCCAGTAGAAACCGCACTCATCGAGCGTCATCGAGCGTTTCCAGCCTTCGCAGGGGATGACATGCAGGCTCGCGCCGATACGGCGCTCAGCGTTGAACATCCGCGCGAGTTCGCCGACGGTCATCCCGTGGCGCAGCGCAATCGTGTGATAGGCGGTGAACGAGAGGCGGTCGGGGTCGGCAAGGGGACCTTCCACTGCGCCGCCGATGGGGTTCACCCGATCCAGCACATAGAAGGGGATCTTGCGCTCGGCGGCGGCTTCCATCGCCAGCCCCATCGTGGAGATATAGGTGTAGTAGCGCGCGCCGATGTCCTGAATATCGAAAATCAGCGCGTCCAAGTTGGCGAGTTGCTGGGGGGTGGGCTTCCTGCGCTCACCATAGAGACTGTAGATAGGCAATCCGGTGCGCTCGTCGACGCTGTCGGGC
>JAOAES010000270.1 GCA_026416655.1 Fimbriimonadales bacterium | reverse complement strand
GCGCGGATCGATATCCACGAACACGGGCGTCGCGTGGAAGTGGCTGATGGCTTCGGCGGTGGCGAAAAAGGTGAACGGCGTGGTGATTACCTCGTCGCCGGGCTGGATGCCCAGCGCGTGGACGCCCAGAATCAGCGCGTCCGTACCCGAATTCAGCGCGACGGCATGCTTGACCCCCAGATAACTGGCGATTTCCTGTTCCAGCGCCTTCACATTCGGTCCCATAATGAATGTGCCGCTGCGCAGCACTTCCTGAATCGCGCCGTTGATCTCGTCCCAGAGCAGTTCGATCTCGGCTTTCAAATCCAGCAAAGGGATACGGTTCATTCGGAAACCTCCCGCACGGTTTCGCCCTCTTTGCGGTAGCGCGCCCCGCAGTGGGCGCAGGCGGCGTATTCCACGCCGCCCTGTGATTCAAAGTGGAGTCGCACGCCGCACTGGCACATCCAGCCCGTGATACGCGCGGGCACGCCTGTCACCAGCGCATAGTCGGGCACATCGCGCGTGACGACCGCGCCTGCCCCCACGAACGCATACCGCCCGATGGTGGTTCCACAGACAATCGTGCAGTTCGCGCCCAGTGTCGCGCCGCGCTTGACCAGCGTCGGCTTATACTCTGCCTTGCGCGAGATGTGGCTGCGCGGGTTAATCACATTCGTGAATACCATGCTCGGACCGCAGAACACATCGTCCTCCAGCACGACGCCCGTGTAGAGCGAGACATTATTCTGAATCTTCACATTATCGCCCACCACGACGCCCGACGCGATGAATACATTCTGCCCGATGTTGCAGTTGTTGCCGATTTTGGCGTGGGGCATCACATGGGAGAAGTGCCAGATGCGCGTACCTTCGCCGATCTCGCAGGGATGGTCGATCACGGCGGTCTCGTGGGCAAAGTAAACGGGCTTCGGCGCAGGCGCAACCGAAACGGGGTCGCCGTTCTGATTGAGTGAGTGCTGACACGCTTCCAGCACCTGCAGCACGCGCAGCGCCTCTTCGCCATCGGTTGCGGGCGTGTGGCGCGTCGCAAGGCACTCCAGGAAGTGCTGGCACTCTACGCGCAGTGGCTCCACAGGCTCAAACGGCACTGGTTCGGCTTCGGAGAGGCGCGGAACAGGCATCCGCTCACGCCATTCTACGGGCTGGCGCAGGATGCGCAGCTTGTGTTCAGGTTCCGTGTCCGCAAAAATCGCCATCCCCTCGCTGCCGACCACCACAAGCCGATGCTCCTTGTGCGGATGGAGCCAGCTCACGAAGATATGCGCCCGCACACCGCTGGGAAAGGCGAGGGTGGTGATGGTGGTGTCGGCAATGTGCGTATGCAGGTAGTTGCCGCCGTGCGCCGCCACACGCTCCGGCATTTCGTTGAGCAGGTAGAGCATTACGGAGACATCGTGCGGAGCGAAGCTCCAGAGAATGTTTTCCTCTGTGCGGAACCGCCCCAGATTGAGGCGGTTCGAGTACAGGTAGTAGAGCTTGCCCAGCGCGCCGCCGTCGACGAGCCGTTTGAGCTGTGTCACGGCGGGATGGTAGCGCAGGAGGTGCCCCACCATCAAGACGCGCCCACGCTCCCGCGCCAGCTGCACCAGTTCTGCGCCTTGCGCTGCGGTGAGAGCGAGGGGCTTCTCCACAAAGACATCTTTGCCCGCCTGCAACGCTTGCTTGACCATCTCATAGTGGGTCGCAGCAGGCGTGGCGATGGCGACGGCGTGAATGTCGTCGCGCTGGAGCAAGGCGTCGCAATCGGAGACAAACGCAACGCCGGGGTACTGCTCCGCAACTGCAGAGCGGCGCGAAGAGTCTGAATCGCAAACCGCCGCCAGCGCGCCCAGCTGAAAGAAGTTGCGCGCGAGGTTTTTACCCCAGTAGCCATGCCCGACAACCGCGACTCGATGAGCTTGCAAGCGTACCTCCCGCGCTGATTATCCCTCCGACAGGGCTAACCGCCTGCGACGGTAACAGGCTTCCCCGTCCGCCCTGACTCATCCGCCGCCAGCGTGACCGCCAGCGTTTTCACGCCCTCGCTGTAGTCGGCGCGAATCAAGCTGCGGTCGCCCGTGCGAATCGCCTCCAGGAACGCCTGCGATTCACGCAAGTACGGATTGTCGCGCGAGAAGAACTCCTCTTTGCGGTTCGGCTCGCTCTCGGTCATCCGCCCCCACGAGACCTCCACGACGCGCTCGGGCGTGTACACTTTGAGTCCCCCCTCGCCCGGCGCGTGCAAGCCGTTCGTGTCGGTAATCACGCCGACCGCGCCGTTTTCGAACTTCAGGCACACCACATCGCTCACATTCACATCGCCGCCGGGGTGATGCAGCAGTTCGGGACGGTTGAGGCTGTAGGTGAAGACTTCGGTAATCTCGCCCACGAGGTGGAGCGCGAGGTCAAAGATGTGCGTGGTTTGCTCCACCAGCTGCCCGCCAGAACACTCGTGTTTGCGCCACCAGGGCACGCCGGGCATGCCGCCGTCCCACGCGCCCTTGACCATCAGCACAGGCAGCCCCTGCAGGCGTTCCTTCGCGCGTTCGATCGCGCCGTAGTAGCGGAAGTGATAGCCCACCATGCTCAGCACGCCTGCCTGCTTAATCGCTGCTTCGATGCGCTTTGCCTGTTCCAGCGTGCGGGCGACAGGCTTCTCGATGAACAGATGGATTCCGCGCTCGGCGGCGGCTTCCTCTGCGCCGTCGTGCCCGTGCGGGGGCACGCAGATGTATAGAGCGTCCAGCGTTTCGCTCTCCAGCATGTCGCGCCAGTTCGTGTAGGCGCGCCCGTTGAATCGCTGTGCGGCGCGCTCAGCACGTTCCGCCTCGATATCACAAAAGGCGATGGGCTGCGCCTCCTCAATTTGGCTCAACGCATCGAAGTGCGCCTGAGCAATACCGCCTGTACCGACAAAACCGATGCGAATGGGCATAGGATTAGCCTCCGCTTAGGAGATTCGCGCATGCAGATGAGTTTCCTGCAGTGTTCGAGGTAGCGAAGCTCCCCTCTCCCACGCAGTGGGAGAGGGGCTGGGGGTGAGGGCAATCAGCAACCTTGCCCGAAGTTGAACAACACAATCAGCAGGTCGGCGTCGTCCACGATGTTGTCGTTGTTCACATCGCCCTGACCGCCCGCGTTGCCGAAGTTGAACAGCACAATCAGCAGGTCGGCATCGTCCACGCAGCCGTCGCCGTTCACATCGCCCTCAGGACCCGCAGGGCACGGCTGCACCGTCACATAGTGCGTACCCGCCAGCGACTGGAAGTTGAAGGGGAAGAAGTCGAACGGTGCATCTGGGCAGCGCGCCCAAGCAGCGTTTGGATACTGCTGGCTCGTGTTGGCGACATTCAGCGCGGGCAGCGACTGGTTGGAAAGGTAGGTGCCGCGGCAGGCGTCGCCTAAATCCGCCCCGCCCGTCAGAATCACAAACAGGCGGATCGGCCCCGTCGGGTTGCCCAATGCGCTCAGCGGGATGGCTACTTCCAATCCATTCACTGCCGTGGCGGGATTGCCCACGTTGTCGGGATCGCTGGGGACGCCCGCCACATTCGAGGTATCAAAGCCCGCCTTCACACCCTGACCCACGGAACCCTCACCCGAGCCAACCGCCA
>JAOAES010000119.1 GCA_026416655.1 Fimbriimonadales bacterium | reverse complement strand
AAGACCCGAGCGCTTTGGGATTGCCCTTTTCAGAGCCGTCTTCCCACAGAGCGTCGCTTCGAAGCTTTCGGAGCCTTAACCGACGTTGCCGCCGATCCGAAGGCGTCCTATTACTCCTCGAGTAAGCGCTCTGGTTCCGAGCGTTCCTATCTGCCGCTTGCGGTTGCCTTTGCTGGGGCGCAGGCTTCCGCATTACTCCTCGCTGTCCCAAACTCACGCCGCTTTCGCGGCGCGGCTCGCGCGGGCTTCGCGAGGCTCCCGACAGCAGGGACTCTCCCGCTGCACTCGGGTCACGCCATCGGGTTTCCCCGACAGCACTTATATTATAGCACATCGAGGGCGCATTTGTCAAGGGGTTAAGGGAATTTTAAGGCGAATTCTGGTGGAATTTCGGGGGAATTGGGGGAATTCGCGTTCGAAGGGGGACGGCGAGTTCATAAAACTTGGATGGGTCTGCTAATCAAACGGGAGTTTCTGTTCGATCCAGCGCAGCGCGGCGGCGGGTTTATATTCGCCCTCGTACCAGTGGCACAGGCGTATGTGCAGCGAGCGTGAAAACGCCATCCCCAACGCCATCGCAAAGGAATGAGGGAGCGCCATGCAGATATCGACTTGGCGATAACGGTCTACCCACGGCTTGGCGCGTTGCACGAATGCCTGCACATAAGGCAGCCAGTTCTCGTTGAGGGGCAGTGATTCAGGGTAGTAAAACGCAACCGAGTCGGCTTTGGCGTGGTCGGGGTGCGCCTCCAGCGCAGGTGGATGCCTGCCGATGCTCAGGTGCAGAATCAGCTGTTCGCCGCGCGTTTCGGGCAGGTCTATGTCGGCGGGGATTTGTTGGATACCTCTAATTTCATGGTCGGGCGGCTCCAGCACGCGCCGCGCGTTGCCCGCGAGGTCGATCGCCAAATGGTAGTTTCCGGGGCTGTTGCGCTGGTAAATCTTGAGGTCGCGGCGCAGTCCCACCGCCGCGCCCAAATAAAACGCTGCAGGCAACACAACGTCGGGGTTCACATAATACACCATGCCGTGATAATGCCCTGTAATCCAGCGTTTGAGCCGCTCGTCTACTTCCTCATCCCATTCGCGCACCAGCTGACTCAGCGTGTCCTTCCACAGGGCGGGGTCGTTTGTCTGGCGTAGCCGCGCGGCGTTGCGCAGCTGGATATAGAGTTCCTCTTCGCGCACAGGCGAGCTGGCATCCAGCGTTTTCACGGTGCGTTCAGTGCGCGTGTGCGCCTCGAACTGCTTCAGCTGAGCGCGTGCGTCCTCGCGTCGCTCGGCTTCTGTGAACACGAGGGGCACGTCCAGCGGGCGGTTGCGTTGCAGCAGGCTTTGCGCCAGTATCCCCACAAAGGCTGCAAGCCCCAGCAGGCGCACTACCGCCGCCGCCGTCCCATACTCCAAATCCGCCAGCACATCCGCCCCCATCTGTGCCACTCCAAAAACGCCGATGGAGAGGAGGAGTTCGTGGCGGTGGAGTAAACGACTAAGCCGTTCCATAGCTCGAGGCGTTCCTCACCCTTGCGGATGGCTAACGAATTGTTTCGCAACACACGCAGGTATTCCTGCCAGTTTGCACGCGAACTTGAGGCAGTTCGTCCGGGCGGGTAGAATTGACCTGTGAGCATCACCATCTGTTCAGTGCAGCCGAAAGACTTGTCCTGCCTCCTGCAACTTATCCGCCAGCTGGCAGAGTACGAGCGCAGGCTGGAGCAGGTAGTGGCGAAGGAAGCCGACCTGGAGCGTGCGCTTTTTGGCGAGCGTCCTGTGGCGGAGGCGTTGCTGGCATGGCGAGGCGGGCAGGCAGTCGGCTACGCCCTGTTTTATCCCGTTTTCTCCACGTTTCGCGGGCGCGCCGCGCTGTACATCGAAGATGTTTATGTTGTTCCCGAAGTGCGCGGGCAGGGCGTGGGGCTGGCGTTCATGCGCACTCTGGCACGCATCGCGCGACAGCGCGGGTACGACCGCATCGAGTGGAGCGTGCTGGAGTGGAACGCGCCTGCCATCGAGTTTTACAAAAAGCTCGGCGCGGTTCCCAAAGAGACGGGCTGGGTCGGGTACATGCTAACAGGCAGCGCGCTGGAGGCGTTGGCAGATGACGGAACCCGAGATTCAGAACCTGCTGAACCGGCTTGAAGCCGAGATCGACACGCGCTTTGCGAACGCGCAGGGCGACTATCGCGCACTGATTGTGCTGAACCCCACGAACTCGCCCTACACGGGGGTTGCCGTGTTGCGTGTGGATATGCCGCTCAAGCCGGGGAGCGAGCCGCGTTCAGCAGCGGTGTGGACGCCCGAAGGCGCACGCGTTCCCTGCCAGATTCTCAACAGCCACCTGGAGCCAATCTCCGCGTGGCGGATGCGCGACGGGACGGTACGCCCGCTTCCTGAAGGCACTCGCCGCTGGCGATTCGAACTGGTATTCTGGGTGGAGAACCTGCCACCCCGCAGCTATCGAGTGTATCGCTCGGAATGGAGTGCGGATGAGCTGCCGTTGCCTGCGCTGCCTGAGGGGGTATCGCCTGTCTATGTGCGCGAGGCGATCCCGCACGAGGGCGTTCTGGGAAAGGCAGGCGAGTTTGAGTCGAGATAAGGGGGCAGGGAACACGAACAAGAGCGAGAAAAACTCCATAGAGGAGCGAGCTATGCCTACCGCCTATCAGAGCCTCACAGAGTTCGTTCACGCTTTCGGCGCGCGCCCGGCGACCAGCGAGTCGGAATCGCGCCTGCGCGCCTATCTGCGTCGCCGCTTGCAGGAGCGTGGGCTGACCGTGTTCGAGCAGCCGTTTCGGAGCGTCCCCTCCTTGACGCCTGCGTGGTTGGTCGTCTCGCTGCTTTTTGTTAGCTCGGCGGTTCTGGCATGGGCGCCGGCGACGCTGGCATGGGGCGCGGCGGCGCTGAGCAGTCTGGCGGGAATGATGATGTTCTGGGGATTGGCGAGCGGACGATGGGATGTGATGCGCCTGTTTCCCCAGCGCGAGAGCGCGAATCTGATCGCCGTTGCGCAGGCGCAATCGGAACCGCGACGGCGTGTTGTGCTGATGGCGCATATCGACAGCCAGCGCGCGACTTTGATGTGGCATCCCAAGCATGTGCGCGCCTTCGGGCGCAACTTCCAGTTGCAGGCGGCATTGCTCGCCGCGCATACGCTCCTTGCCATGATGCTCGCCGCTGCGCCGTGGGTGGGGTTGGCTTGGGTAATTGCGCCTGCACGCGCCGTGATGACGCTGGGCGGGCTGGTCGCGCTTTACGGGATGGGCGTGCTACTCCACCGGGAACTGTTTCTGCCGTGGGTGCAGGGCGCGAACGACAACGGCTCTGGAACTGCTGCGGTGCTGACCGTGATGGAGCGGCTGGCAGAGCATCCCTTGCCCGACACGGAGGTCTGGGGCGTGTTCACCGGATGTGAGGAGGTAGGTAGACCGAATGGCGCGTTCGCGTTTGAACGCGAGTACGGCTATCCGCTGCGCGACGCCGAGTTCCTGATTATCGACCATGTTGGTCTCGGCGAGCCGCGCTATTTAGTCGCCGAAGCGATGTTGCCCCGCGCCCGGGCGCATCCCGAAATGATTCGCCGCTTCGAGTGTCTGGCGCAGGAACGCCCCGATTGGCGTCTCCGACCAAGCGCTGTGCCGCACGGCGCGTATACCGACGCCCTGCCGTTCTACCGGAAGGGCTACAAGGCGATTGCGCTCTGGTGTGAGCAGGAGCCGGGGTTCCCCCCAAACTGGCACTGGATTACCGACACGCTGGAGAATGTCTCTGAGAGCGACCTCGAACGCGCGGTTGGGGTCATAGAGGTGTTCGTGTGGTCGTCGGGGTAGATGGGTTCCGCTTACAGGAATAGCGACTTAACAGGCACTTCAAATCCCGGCAGGACCGGGTCGCCTGTAAGCATATCGTTTGGCGAAAACCTCGCCTTCCCGCGTGTTCATCAGCCGTGCGCCGATATGCGTCGTCAGACGCCCTGCAACAATGCCGTGTTTGGATCCCGATGGCATGTATTCCCGTACCTCCCCGCGCCATAGCTCCGCGCGTTTGCCTTCGTACAGGCGTTGAAACTCATCGACGCTCATTATCTGCTGGACAGCGGTTGCCATCAGCATTCACCCCGATAGAGTATACCGCCTTGAAACTTTTTTGGGGACAACATGGTATAATAGTATGCAGACACGGGGGCGTCAGGGTTCGACGGGACACGATTGACGCTCAGTGGCGAGTCGAGGCGCCGCAGGCCTCGTAAAAAAGCGGCGAACAAGAAGTGCGAACACCAACTATGCTCTGGCTGCCTAATTGAAGCAGCCCGCCGCTCGCCTTGCAGTCGATCCGGGGCGAGCCGAGCGTGAGCCAGATCGACTCACTCTCGAAGCTGCGCTCAGGGCAGAGAGAGGACATCCAACTGAGCTGGCACGGGAACGCCCTGCCCTTCGGGACATCCCGTGCGAGAACCAAAGAAGGGCTACACTCGTAGAAGCTGAGTGGGCAACGGTCTCGGAAGGGGGTTCAATTCCCCCCGCCTCCACCAGATGCCTACGCCTGTTCCGTCGCCTTAGGCTCCTCCTTTAGCGCCTCGATAATCACCGGTCCTGTGTTCCCCTCCAACTGCTTGTGCGTGCCGTCGCAGAAGGGGAACTCTTTGGAATGCATACAGCGGCACAGGGCGACGCGCTCGCCCGGCTCCAGTTTCATCACTGTGCGCAGTTTGCCGTTGCGCTCCTCAGTTTCGTGAATCGCCATGAGAACCTCCTGTCAATAGTTGAGCGATTGCAACTCGGGCAGTATGAACTGACCGTCTTTGCGGACAAGTCGCCCATCGAAATAAATTTCCCCGCCGCCGAATTCAGGGCGTTGAATCACCACGAGGTCCCAGTGAACCTGCGAGCGGTTGCCGTTGTCCGCCTCGCCGTAGGCGTTGCCCGGCGTGAAGTGGAACGACCCCGCGATTTTCTCGTCGAACAGCGTGTCGTTCATCGGGTACAGGATGTGCGGGTTGAAGCCGAGCGACCACTCGCCGATGTAGCGCGCGCCCTCGTCCGAGTCGAGAATCGCGTTCAGTTTGCGGGGGTTGCCCGCGCCGGGGCGGTCGCCGTCGTCGGCGCAGGTCGCCTCCACAATCTTGCCCCGGTGCAGTTTAAAATGGATATTGCGGTACAGGTTCCCCTCGTACACGCTGTTGGTGTTAATCGTAATCTCGCCTTCCACCGAGTCGCGCACGGGGCAAGTGAAACACTCGCCGTCGGGGATGTTGTGCGTGCCGTAGCAGGGCACAACGCCGATTCCCTCAATCGAGAAGCGCAAATCGGTGCCCGGTCCCTTGATATGCACCTCGCGTGTGCGCTGCATCAGCTCCACCAGCGGCTGCACATCGCGCTGCATCTGCGCATAGTCCACCGTGCAGACCTTGAAGTAGAAGTCTTCGAAGGCTTCGGTGCTCATATTGGCGGCTTGCGCCATGCCCGGCGTGGGCCAGCGCAGCACGACCCATTTCGTTTTGGGCACGCGCACCTCCTGATGGACGGGTTTCCACCAGTGCTGGCGCACGAGTTGCATCTGCGTTTGGGGGATGTCGGACATTTCGGCAAAGTTAGGCGCGCCGCGTAGCCCGATGTAGCCCTGCACGCCCTCCATCTGCGCCCGCTCCAGCCCCGCGATGAACTGAATCTGCCCCTCGCTTGCGTTCTGATACAGGGCGCGCAGGATGGGCGTCTGCTTCACTTCGGGAATCGCCTCCCCGCCCGCCGCGTGAACCGTGCGCATCAGCAACGCGACGAACTCGGCAGGCATATCGAACGCCTCAATCAGCACGCGCTCACCGGGCTGCACACGCACCGAGTGATGCACCAGAATATCCGCCAGTTTCTGCCAGCGCGGGTCGCTCATAGCGTATACTCCGACACAATCTGCGTCAGCGTCGCGAAGCGGGCGTTGTGCTTTTTCAGGAACAGAATCGCCTCGCGCAGGGTCTCCACGCTGTCGTGGTAATCGTAGCCGCCCAGACAAATCACGGGCGTCTGCTGGTCGATGTGATAGCGCAGAATCGGCTCGATTACTTCCCAGCCCTGATCGATGTACCCGATTTTACCATTCGCAGTGGCGACAGGCACGATTAAGATTTTCGCCTCGCCGGGTTTGCGCACATCCTGATATGAAGGATGGTAAGGCTTATTTGGCGCGCCATCCCAGTCCACGAACATGCGGTACTCGGCGTCGGGTATCGCGCTGCTATCGACCAGAAAACCCATATCCTCCAGATACTTCAGGTCGGGCGGTGTGAGCGCATAGCTGCCTGCGCGGAACGCTGTGGGCTTGAGATGAATCTGCTTCAGTAAGTCTTTGCCTGTCTGAAGCATCTCGCCGCGCTCGCGGGGGTCTTCGATGTAGTGTCCCTGTGCGTCCTCAAAATGCAGGTGTAAGCCAAACTCGTGCCATGAGGGGATGCGATGCAGATATTCGCGGTAATACAGTTGCACATTCGCCATCGGGTCTTTGCCTGCGACCTGGATCATCCAGGTAAAGGGTATCGTAAACTCTTCTGCCACTTTGATATACTCTTGCGTGTAGCAGCGCGGGTAGTCTGCTGCTTCGCAGTCCAGTGTAATCGCAACGGTCGGCATGGTTATCAGTCCTCCTCCGCGTTAGTCGCGTTGTGAGGATTCGGGACGCGGCGCGGGATTCCTGC
>JAOAES010000022.1 GCA_026416655.1 Fimbriimonadales bacterium | reverse complement strand
GGTGTGGAAATCGTTCCAGTACCGCCTGCTTTCTAAGTAGGGGTTCATGCCCGGGAACGGGTTGCCCATCGCCGCCGCCTCGCAACGGGATTATACCTCTTTCTCTTCGAGTAGCGCGTCCAGCATCTCGTAGGCGTAGCGCAGGTGGGGGATGACAATCGAGCCACCGATAATCAGCGCGATGTTCATCGCTTCGTGCAGCTCCTCGCGGGTTGCGCCCTCTTGCACGCAGCGGTCTAAGTGATAGAAGATACAGTCGTTGCAGCGTAGCACCATCGAGCCGACCAAGCCCATCATCTCTTTGTACTTGACGGGGATGGCGCCTTCGGTGTACGCGCTGGCATCGAGCGCAAAGAACCGCTGGAACGGCTTGAAGCCGCAGCCGAGAATGCGCTCATTCATCTCCTGCCGATACAGGCGCGTTTCGTGCGGTTTGCGTTGCATCAGAAGAAGTGTACCTGATGTCAACGATGGCGTACGCGCGCCATCAGGGGATATGTCGGAACACGCGACAACTTTTTGGGGAAGCGGACCGTTCTCACCTATTCTGCTTCGGTGTGATTGTGATCCGACGCTCCGTCTCGGTTTGCGCCGTCAATCGCACTTCATAAACTTGCGCTGCCGTCAACGCTATGCCCCCCAGTTCCAGTCGCTCCGCCCACTCAATCGCGACAATCCCACCGCGTTCGAAAATCTCCTCCAGCCCCAACGTGCTGAGCTGTTCGGGGGTCTCGATGCGATACAAATCCAGATGAAAAAACGGCAGTCCTTTCAGGTGTTCTGGCTGCTGGATAGTGTACTCGTGGATTAGGGTAAACGTAGGGCTACGCACCGGTTCGTTGATCCCCAGCCCGCGTGCCACTCCCCTGATGAAGGTAGTCTTGCCCGCGCCCAGGTCGCCCATGAGCAGAATCACTGTGTCGGGCGGGAGGGTCTGCGCCCACTGCGCTGCGAAGGCTTCGGTGGCGGCGGGGCTGCACGAGAGAAACTCAGTCGAGGTCTTCGTCATAGCGATCGAAGCGGATCAGCAAAGCCTGCGGGTCGACGGGCAGGTTATGCTCGTGGATCAGTTGCAGGATGCGCATGTTGGTTTGCGCCACCACCTCAGCCATTTCGCGGTTCATTTTCTCGATACGTTCCAGCAGGCGCAGGATGATATCCACACCGGCAAGGTTCACGCCCAGTTGCTGGGTCAGCTGCTGGATGCGGCGCAGGCGAGCGATGTCGGCTTCCGAGTAGAGCCGCTTACTGTTGCCCACGCGATAAGGCTGAATCAGCCCCAGCCGTTCATAGAGGCGGATGGTCTGCGGGTGCAGCCCACACATGCGCGCCGCGACGCTAATCAGATAGACTGGCTCATCGGAGGGACGGTTCTTGTCCTGCTTCATACCTTCACCTCCTGCGATGTACGCAGTCGTTGGAGTTCTTCGAGCAGTTCGCGTTCGCGTGGCGTAAGGTGTTTGGGCACGGTGATTCGGGCGCGGGCATACAAATCGCCGGTTCTGCCCTTGCCCAACGGCAGCCCCTTGCCTGCGAGCCTGAAACGGGTTCCGCTCTGTGTGCCGGGCGGCACTTTCATCTTCACGGTTCCGTGGGGCGTGGGTACTTCCACTTCGCCGCCGAGAATCGCCGTTAGGTAGTCGATGTCCACCTCGGTATAGAGGTCGTCGTCCTTGCGTTCGAAGCGTGGGTCGGGCTTGAGTTTGATGCGCAGGTACAGGTCGCCGCGTTTGCCGTCCGCGCCGGGCACGCCTTCGCCCGCGAGGCGCAGGCGTTGTCCCTCGGCGATGCCTGCAGGAATGTTCACGGTGAGCGTGCGTGTGCGCGTCACCGCGCCGCGCCCACGGCAGGTGGAACATGGCGCGCCCACGAAGCCCGTGCCGTCGCACTCGTCGCAGTGCATCTCCAGCCCGAACATGCCGAAGCGTCGGCGTCCCGTGCCGCCGCAGGCGCGACAGGTCTGGCGACGGTTGGGCGCAATACCTGTACCGCTGCAGGTCTCGCACGGCTCCTCCATGCTCAGCTGGATGGTGCGTGTCGCGCCGTGTATGGCATCCTGTAGGCTGATTTCGAGGGTCTGCTCGATGTCGCGCGGGGCGCGGCCCACACGCAAACTGCTACCGAAGTCGCCGCCGCGCAACAGGTTCTCGATGAACTCTTGAAAGTTGCCGAATCCGAACGGCGATTCGAAGCCACCAGGCTGGAAATCCTCGCCATACTGCTCGCGCATGCGCTGGTAGGCTTGCCACTGCTCACCGTAGCGGTCGTACGCCGCGCGCTTCTCAGGGTCAGATAACACCTGATAGGCTTCGTTGATCTCCTTGAACTTCTCTTCGGCAGTCTTGTCGCCGGGGTTCACATCGGGGTGATACTTGCGCGCGAGCTTGCGGTACGCCGACTTGATTTCCTTCTCGTCGGCGTCCCGCGAGACTCCCAAAATCTGGTAGTAATCCTTGAAGTCGCGCATGGTGTATCACTCCACTCTGTTCGTGGCTTGGACAGTTTTGTCCAAGCCTAAAGCAGCGCGTAGCGTCGGCGTCCCGCCGACGACTGCACGGACAGGACTGCCCGTGCTACAGCGCGTAGCTTGAGCGCCTCGCTCAAGCACAGCCCTCGTGGCTTGGACAGTCCTGTCCAAGCAGCAGGGGCACGGACACGACTGTCCGTGCTACACAGCGTGGCTTGAGCGTCCCGCTCAAGCACCCAACCCGTCGG
>JAOAES010000215.1 GCA_026416655.1 Fimbriimonadales bacterium | reverse complement strand
CTCGCCGGGATCAGGAAAGAACTCTTCGCTTTCGGGTCGTGGACGGCGAGGAAGATGAAGAACATCTCATCGTAAGTGCCCTCGCCGTAGCGCACCAGTCGCGGCGGGTTGCTGGGGTTGCTTGGGTTGTCCGACGAGTTGTCGTACCAGCCCACGCACTCGATTACCGTGCCCGGCGGCAGCTCGATGGGCTTCTCGTAGAAATACGCTTGCTGCCAGTTGAAGTCGTAGTCGGTGATTTGTAGCAGCGGGATGGTGCGTCCGTCGGGCGTCTTGGCGACGACTTCTGTGCCCCGCGCAATCAGGTGCATATGCGCCATAATCGACAGGGCGTACACAGGGCGGTCGCTCGGCGTCGTCCAGCGGGCGTGGACGCGGTAGTTCTTCTCGCCGGGCGGGATGTTGATATTGCGGTTGCTAATCACGGCGAGCTGCACGGGCTTGGTGTTCTCCGTGCGGTCGGCGAGGTACAGCCCGATTTTCGTGCGGTCTTTCTCGCGCTTGCCCCGCTTGAAGTAATGCACCTGCATCACGAGGTCGAACTTACGCGGCAGCACGACGGCGAAGTTATCTTCCAGTTTGATGGGGCGCATACCAGGCACCCAGCCGCCTAACATCATCGCGGGGATGAAGCCCGTGCCGCCGAAATTGGAGTAGCCTGGTCCGGGGTCTTCGGCGTCCAGCTGGCGGGCGCGCCCAGAGGTGTCCACAAACATGTTCGCGTGATGCACCACCTCGCGGTTGCCCGGCTGGATATCGATGCCCACGATAACCTTGTTTTCTGGCAGCTCAACGGGGATGACGAAGTAGCGATATTCGTCACCGCCCGTGCCTTCCAGCACATACTCTTCCTGCATCTCCACCACGAGGTCAGGCTCGCCATAGTACCAGCCTTTGCTAAAGGTCGGGGGCTTGGGGGCTTTACTCAGGTCTCCAGCAGGCGCGCCCGAATCGACCCAGCGGGCGATGAGCGCAATCTCCTCGTCGGTCAGGTAGAACTCGTTCTTGAACTTTGCGAAGCCGGGCGTCGGCTTCCACGGGGGCATTAGGCGTTTCTCCGTGTAGTACTTAATCTCCTTCGCCCAGCGTTTGGCGTCGTTATAGGTCTGGAGCGGGAACGGTCCGATGTCGCCCGGGCGATGGCAAGTGGTGCATTTCGTGTATAGAATCGGCGCGATATGCTCGGCGAAGGTGACCTGCGTGGGCGTGGCGTCAGCGTCGTTCTCGGGCAGGGTCAGGAAGCATCCCACGACGGTGGTGCGCGGCTGCTTCACGGGCTTGCCCGCAAGCGTCGCCTGAATTGCATCGCGCAGGTACTGGTGTTGCCCCACCTCGCGCTTGGTCACGCTATCGATTGCGCCTGCGTAGACCACCTCGCCCTTGCGGTTCAGCACGAACGCCTGGGGCACATGGGTCGCGCCGACGCTTTTGGCGATTGCGACCGCGCCCTGACGCACGACGGGGAACTTGAAGCCCAGTCGCTGCGCATGTTCGCGAATGGATTCGGCGGTCTCATCGGCTTCGGGGTAGATCCCGTAGAACGCCACGCCCTGCTTGCGGAAAGTTTCGTACAGGGCGTTCAGGCGCGGGGCGTAGCGCGGCACAGCGGGGCAGCGCGAGGAAAGGGTGATAAACACGGTCGCCTTCGCGCCCTGAAGGTCGCTCATGCGCACCGTTTTGCCGTCTAAAGTCGTCCACTGCAGTGTGTTGGGGGCGGTGTTCGGCTGCCAGCCCGCCCAGAACAGTAATCCGCTTAGACACAGCGTTGCTATGCTCCATCGCATCATCGCCATCACCGCTTTCTAAAATACCCGAAACATTCCCGATTTCCTGCCAATTTGCCGAAAAATGCCGAATTCGCTGTCCGCTTTTGGGGAGGTTTTGAGTCTTAATAGGGTGGAATGCCCTGCGAGGGCGTTCCAACAGGGCGAATTGAATAGATGTCAGCGGCGCTGGGCTTTGATCCTCCTTTCGACAGCGTCGCTTATTTTTTTTGCGGTGGCTGTCCTCAGTCATCGTCTGTTTCGGGTTGGTAGACACGAACCCGCCCAATCTCGACAATCCACAGTTTCCCTACGGGCGATTCATGTTGCAAAGCTGAGATAAGCGTCTCAATCAGGGAGGCAATCTCGGCGAGCGGATTCCTGCCGCCAAGCAGCTTGAGCGCAACGATTCCCGCATACTGATTGGGTGGAAATAGGAAGGGATTGGCGAAGTCCATGTCCAGAGTGATGAGGCACCGCTGTTCCTGTTTGCATACCTCGATTAGCTCGTTGTCTTCAACTCCGCACAGATGCTGAGTTAGAACTGTTTCTACAGAGTAGCCCTCTTGGCGCAGCCGTTGAGCTACTGCTTCATTCAGGTTTTCGTCGATTTTGAAGCGCATCTTAACCCACTTTCACATACCGCTCACGCGCCATTTCGGAGGCATAGGCAATGCAAGCGCGGATATCGGCTTCTTCGAGTTGCGGATACGCCTGCAAAATCTCCTCTATGCTCATTCCGTAAGCGAGCATATCGAGGATGAGCGAGACCCAGATGCGATGTCCGCGTATACACGGCTTCCCGAAGCACACGTTGGGGTCTATGCTTATGCGCTGTAGCAGTTCCTCGCGCGTCATGGCATGAGTTTACCCCATCATTGTCTTTCTATCCTGCGTCGAAACTGCATAAAACTTTCCTGCGCCATTTGTTCCCACATCTGGCGCACGGCATACAGCCCCTGCATCGCCACCTCAAAGTTCTCGGAGAGGCGTCGGAACATCGGGGCTTCCTCGCGCCAATCGCCGATATCGAACAGCGACACGAGCCGATACGACTCCTTGCCCTGCTTCACATAGTCGATGAGGTGGTCTTTACGCAGCGAGGCGCGCAGGCGGGGCAGCGCTTCGGGATGGACGCCCGTCCAGAACAGCGTGAAGTCGCCGATGTGCCGATGCACCTCGCGCTCCTGATAAAACGACTGCGCGCCGAGCCGAATGTCGGCGTAGTAGAGCATCTCGGCGACTTCCTGCAGCGGTCGCCCGTTCAGGTCGCGCAGGCGGTAGAGACTGTCGATGTGCGCAAACTCGGTCAACAGGTTCGTCAGATAGCGCATCACCTGTCGGTCATCCCAGCGCAACGAGAGCGCGAATGCGCGTTCCACCAGTTCCCCAAACAGTTCCTGCAACGATAGGTCTCGCCGAAGCATTGTCTCAGCCACCTCTAATATTAAGATATTCCACATCAGCGTTTAAGTTCCCCAGGTGCGCGGGCGAGTTTGTGCAGGGCGATTGTGCTTTGCGAGGCGTAGACCGGCAAGCCGATGAGCAGGAACGGCGCGAGGGGGGCGCAGCACGCCAGCAAGCTGTAAAAAGTCGCCAGCACGGCGGCGCGCGGGCTGAGCAACGGCGCGGCGCGTTGAGGCAACGCGAGCTGATCCCGAACCGCCGACGGCGCGGCAATCATCCACGCGCACGACCAGAGGGCAATCGCGAATCCGTAGATCCCCGCCTGGATGCCGAGAACAAACAGCCCCCAACCCGGCGCAACCATTCCCCCAAACCTGACGGGCGCGACCATCTCCCGAAGCCATAGCCCCAAAAACAAGCCGACCACCGCCGCGAGTAGCACGCGCAGCTGCTGATGCCACGCGCCGTACACCCAGCCCCAAAATATCTGCGCGGGTTTCAAGCCCGCCAGAAACGCGCTGCTCAGCTCGCCCGAATCGAGCCAGCGACGCACGCGCTTCGCAGTGGAGTGATACCCCCAGAGCCATAGGAAAATACCCAGCGGGATGATTCCTATAAACATAAGGGCGTTGGAGGGGTCGCCCATCACGCCCAGCCCGAACGCGACGAGTCCAAGCAGCAAGGCGAATGGGGGCTGGCGTTCGGCAATCGTCAGGCGCGTGATGGGGTTGCTTGCCCGATGCCGTGCGAGCCAGTCCAGCAGAGGATAGACAAGGGGTAGGGCAAGCCACTGTAGCGCCGAGGCGGTGCGCGGCGCAGGCTGCGCGGCGCGTCCCACTGTCGTACCGAGAAAAAGCAGGCTCAAGACCAGCGCGTAGCGGAGAACTGGCAGCGCGAAGCAAAGCCATAGTGGGGGCTGCGCCGCGACGCCTGCTACACGCCACGCATCCGACGCCATCAGCAGCGCGTAATACGGGCTGAGCGCGCCCAGCGCAGGATGCAGCGGCTCAATCGTGAATACCAGCGCGGGCAATAGCCCCGTTAGAATCGCGCTGTACGCCCACGCGGGCGCGCGACTATGCGCCCGCTGCAGTCCCCAGCGCGTGAGCGCGCCGCCCAGCCATTCCACGACGCTCACCCACAGGAGCGCGACCCAGAACGCGCTCGCGCCTGTCGGCAAGCTCCACGCGATTACTGCGCCCCCCGCGAGCAACAGGCTCAGTAAGCGCAACAGTCCCAACTCCAGCAGGTGCGCCCGCAGAGGTTGCAGGATTGGCTCTGTCTGACGCCGCGCTGTCAGCAAGAACAGGTTTAGATACCCCGCGGCGAGAAGCAGCCCCAGCGCGGCGAACTGCGTCTGTTCCGCACCGCCCAAGGAGCGCGTTGCACCGCTCTGCCACGAAGCCAAGCCCCACGCAACCATCAGCCCAACGCAGGGAAGCAGGTGAAACCATCGCCAGACGCCCGACGGCGTGTTCACCCAGCGCGCCATACGCTCGAAACGGAGCATCTCCACAAGCAGCCACAGCAGCGCGAAGCCCCGCAGGTCGGGTAGCACGACAATCATATGCGCGGGCAGTAGCACGCGCCCCAGTATCGGCAGGGCTATCGTCGCGCTGAACAGCCCGCTGTTGGCGACCGCCGTACGCGTGCGCCCGCCGTCCAACAGAAAAGCGTAGCCCAGCAGCCCGAATGCCAGTACCCACAGGAGTCCCTGCCATGCCGATGTTAGGAGCGCAATTGAGACCAGCCCCAGCACAAAGTAGTTCGCGAAGCTGAACAGTGTCCATAGCGCGACGCCGTCCAGAAAGCTTAGCCCCAGCGTGCGCCCCACCAGCGCGTACAGGGGCATCCAGAGGCTCATCGTCGCCGCTCGGAACAGCCAATCGGGCAGTCCGCGCTGAATCAGGAGCGTATGCGCCGTGTGAGGCGTCAGGCGCAGTTGCTCAAAGTTGCCCGTGCGCAGGTCGTTCGCAAACGATGGATCGGGCAGGCGACGCTCCACCCACCCCCGCGCCAGCAGGTGCATCAGCACAACCCAGCCCAGCAGCGCGTGCAAGCCCGCCCCACCTTTCACGACGGCCAAGAAGGGCAACAGCAGCACACTCACCGCTCCCGCGCCCAGCGCGAACCCCCAGCTCCCGCGCAGCAGCGTCGGCAGCGACAGGCGACGATACATCACCCCCCAGAACATCAGCCCGTCGAACCACTCGCGCGACGCCTCCGCCGAATCCCGTACCCCCGTCAGCGCCATCGATTCAGGGATACGCTGTCCGGGAGGCGATTCCTGCATTCGCTTCAGATAGGAATCCCGGCGCGCATGGCTAACTGCTTTAGCGGGCTATGACCGACCGCCAGTGGCTGCTGTTTCTGACGCTGTTGCCCGATGTGGGGCGCAGAACGCTGCGCCACGCGCTGGAGCGTCAGCAGGTGCGCCGCGAGACGCCTGAAGAGGTCTTGAACCTGCCCGCTGAAACGCTGCGCGACGTATACGGACTGCCCCCGCGCGCAATTCAGGCGATTCGCGCGGAACGGGAACAGCGGCTGGAGGAAACGATGCGGCTGGAGGCGCACCTGACGCGCTGCGGCGTGCGCTGGATAAGCTATCAAGACGCCGCCTTCCCCGCCACGCTGGAGGATATGCCCGAACCGCCCGCCGTGCTGTTCTTTTACGGGAATCACGCGCTGTTCGACGAGCCGAATTTCGCGTTGCTGGCGTCGCATACCGTGTCGGCGCAGGGGCTACAGGAACTGGAGTCGCTGGCAAACACGCTGCTGGAGCAGGGCTTGACGCCGATTGTCAGCGCGACGCAGCCCGCGTATCAGCGCGCGTTGCTGTGCGCCGTGCGACGGGGCGCGCCATATATCCTTGCGCTCGATCGGGGGCTGCTCAGCGCGTTCGGCGAGGATTTGCGCAAAGAGCCGCTCAAGCAGGCGCGTATCTGGCAGGCGGAGTTCGACACACAGCGCGCGCTCGCGATTAGCCCGTTCCGCCCCCGCGACGGCTGGCTCGCCTCCAGCGGCAAGTATCGCGACGCACTGATTGGCTACATGGCGGGCGCAGTGGTGGTGGTCGAGGCGCGCCCTGACGGCTACATCGTGCAGCTCTGCCGCGAGCTGCTCCAGCGTGGGCGCAGGGTCTATGTGATGAGGGGGCGTCTCGAAAGTCTCCCTGGCAATCGGCAGATTTTGGACGCGGGCGGGACGCCGTTCGGCTCCGAGTAGCCCCCACGATGTGCTATACTCCTTAGCCGAGATGATTGACCGCTACACGACGCCCGAAATGCGCGCCCTCTGGAGCGAAGAGGGCAAGTTCCGTGCCTGGCTGGAGGTGGAGGTGGCGATCTGCGAGGGACTGGCGCACTATGGCTACATTCCTGCCGACGCCCCCACCGTCATTCGCGCGCGCGCCCGCTTCGACGTTCAGCGCATCGCCGAGCTGGAGCAGGAGACCCGCCACGATGTGATGGCGTTCGTGCGCAACCTCGCTGAGAACGTCGGCGAGGCGGGACGCTGGATCCACTATGGCGTGACCTCCTACGATATTGTGGACACCGCGCTCGCCCTGCGCCTGAAACGGTCAGTCGAGCTCATCCTTGCGGAGTGCGACGCGCTGCAGACCGAGATACGTCGCCTCGCGCAGGAACATTTGCAGACCCCCATGATTGGGCGCACGCACGGCGTTCACGCAGAGCCGATTACGTTTGGATTCAAGCTGCTGGGCTGGTACGCCGAGATGGACAGGCATATCCAGCGACTGGAACGCCTGTTGCCTGAAATCGGTGTGGGCAAAGTGTCGGGCGCAGTGGGCATTCATGCGAATGTAGACCCGCGTGTGGAGGAGTATGTGTGCGCTCAACTTGGCTTGACGCCTGACCCCGCCTCTACGCAAATCGTTGCACGCGATAGGCACGCGAGCCTGCTCTGCGCGTTTGCCGTGCTGGCGGCGTCGCTGGAGAAGTTCGCCACCGAGATACGCAACCTGCAGCGCACCGAGATCCTGGAAGTACAAGAGCCATTCGCACAGGGGCAGACTGGCTCGTCGGCGATGCCCCACAAGCGCAACCCGTGGAACTGCGAGACGGTCAGCGGACTGGCGCGCGTCGTGCGAGCAAACGCGCTGGCAATGCTTGAATCGGTCGCCACATGGCACGAACGTGACCTGACCAACTCCAGCGTGGAGCGCATCGTCATCCCCGATAGCTGTACCCTCGTCCACTGGATGCTGCGCAAGTTCACGAGCATCCTGCGCGGACTGGTTGTGCTGCCCGATAACATGCGGCGCAATCTGGAGCTGCTCGGCGGCTTACCTTACAGCGAACATGTCATGCTCGCGCTGATTCAGAAGGGGCTTTCGCGTGAACAGGCGTACAAACTCGTGCAGCGCAACGCGGCGCGCGTGTGGGACGAGCGCGTGGCGTTCATCGACGCCCTGCTCAGCGACGCCGATGTGCGCCAGCATCTCAGCGAGGACGAAATCCAGCAGTGCCTGAGCCTGGAACATCACCTGCGTCATCTCCAGACCACTGTGCAGCGTGTGCTGGGAGACGAATAGCCTAATCGCTCATGGTCAGACGCATTTTTCCCACTCCATGCAGTATAATTGAGTGGGAGACGGGGATGTCGCTGGCGACTCTTCTGGAGTGGTGGAACTTCATCTTCGCCCTGCCGCTGGCAGTGGGGGGACTACTGCTGCTCGGTCTGGCGCTTTCGGGGATGATCGACTTGGACGGCGACCATGCGTCCGGAGGGGAGAGTCACGCGGATCAGGGCGACGCGCATGCTGAGCATGCGGACGCGCTGCACGATGCCGACGCTGACCTCGCCGATGCGGACGGCGACGACCACGCCCCCGCCAAAGTGCCCCACAGCCATGACCACCACGCCGACGCCGAAAAACCGCTCTGGCTCCAGATTCTGAACCTGTTCGGAATCGGCATGGGGCTACCTCTCTCGATGGCGCTCCCCCTGCTGATGATGATTTGGGGCGCGGTAGGGCTGATTAGCAACGGGATTTTCGAACCGTTGTTGAAGGTTCCCGCGTTCTACGCGCCGCTATCGGGCATCGTTGCGATGGTCTCGATGGCGCTGATTGGGCGCACGGCAGGGCTGACCATTCGGCGCATCCTGCGCGAGGAAGCCCCGCCGATTGTGAACAAATACGGACTCATCGGGGCAACGGGGCGCGCCGTGTACGAAATCACCGATGAAGGCGGCGTGGCGCATGTGCGCGACCGCTACGGCAACCTGCACCGCATCGTGTGCCGCGCCGCGCCCGGCGAGCCGAACATCCCCGCCGAAACGCCCATCCTCGTCGCCCGCTACGACGAACACACCCACCTCTACTGGGTGGAACGCAACCCGCTCGAACTCCCAGAGGAACACACGGGGGTACAATCCCCAACACAACTTACCCAACACATCGGGGGACATACACACAACGGAGGTTAAGCGATGCACAGCTGGTTCATCCTGATTGGCTTGGCGCTGATGCTGCTGGCGGGATTTGGGGGCAACTTTATTCCAGCCTGGGGTCCCATCCAGCAGATTGTCTCCGCCGCGATCGGCGCCGTGCTGCTGGTCATTGGGTTCGTGTTCCTGATGATCTCCAAATTCTATGTGCGCCCGTCGGCGAACATGGCGTATGTGCGCACGGGCTTTGGGGGACGCCGAGTCGTGCTGGACAGCGGCGCGCTGGTGTTCCCGTACCTGCATACCCTCGTGCCCGTGTCGCTGGAGACCATGAAGCTCGAAGTGGAGCGCAAGGGACCCGACGCGCTGATTACCCGCGACAACCTGCGCGTGGATGTGAAAGCCGAGTTCTACATCAAGGTTCAGCCTGAAGTGGACGCGATTTTGAACGCCGCGCGCTCACTGGGCGACAAGTCGGTGAACGCGCAGTCGGTTTCGCAACTGGTGTTTGAAAAGCTCGTTTCCGCGCTGCGCAGCGTGGCGGCGACGAAAGACCTCGTGGAGATACACGCCCAGCGCGACGCCTTCGCCAGCGGCGTGCAACAACTCGTGCGCACCGACCTCGAACAGAACGGGCTGACGCTGGAGTCGGTGACGATTTCGCGTCTTGACCAGACCTCGCAGGAACTGCTCTCGGACAATAACATCTTCGGCGCGCAGGGCAAGCGAAAGATTCCCGAGATTACGCAAGCCGCGTTGGTGGAGCGCAACCGCCTGGAACAGGAGGCGCGGCGCGAAATCACGCTCAAAAATGTGGAGACCCAGAAGGAGATTCTGGAGCTGGAGCGTCAACGCGCCGAAGCCGAAGCCGCCCAGCAAGCCGAAATCGCCAAAGTTCAGGCAGAGAAACAGCGCGAGGCGGACACCTACAAAATCGAGCAGCAGCGACAGGTGCAGGAGGCACAGATACAGCAAGAGCAAGCCGTGCGCGTGGCAGCGATCGAGCGCGACCGCCTGCTACTGCTCAAGCAACAGGAGCTGCAGAAGACCGACATCGACCGTGAGAAGGCGGTGGAGCTGGCGCAGCGCGAGAAGGAAATCGCCGTCGCGCAAGCCGAGCGCGAACGCGCCGACGCCGAAAAGCAGGCGCTGGAAGCCCAAGCCGAGCGTGAACGCGCAAAACAGCAAATCATCACCGTCGAGCAGCTCGCCGCCGCTGAACGCGAGGCGCAAGCAAAACTTATCGCTGCCAAACAGCAGATTGAGCAAGAGCGCATCAAGCGCGAGACCGATGTGCAGGTGGCGGCGTTCGCCGAGGTGAAGAAAGCCGAAGCGCAGAAGCAAGCTGCCGAGCTGGAGGCGCAGGCGACGCTCACCCGCGCCCAAGCCGAAGCCAAAGCCCGCGAACTGCAGGCGCAGGGCGAGACCGCCGTGAAGATGGTCGATGTGAACATCGCCCGCGAGCAGGTCGAAATCGAACGCGCCCGCGTGGAGGTGGAGCGTCAGGCGCTGGAGTACCGCCAGACCTACAGCGAAGCCGCGCTGAAGTTCGAGATCGAAAAGTTCCGCATCGAGGCGCAGCGCGATGTGCAGGTCGAGCTCGCGCGCGCTATCGGCGAGTTCATGAGCCGCGGCAATATGAACATCTTCGGCGACCCCGAGACGCTCGCCCGCATGACCGAGCAGTACGCTAAAGGACTGGGGCTGGGCATGGCGATCGACGGCGCGCTGTCGGGGCTGCAAGCGCTCGGCGATGGCAACGGCAAACTCGGCGAGATGGCGCAGCAGTTGATGAGCATCGCGCAGCGCATGGGCGCAGTGCGCATGCAGTCTCAGGCTGACGCGGCACAAAGCACGGAGACGAAAGCGGAGTGACGGAGCACCTCGGAAATCGTCGACGGGACGCCGACGCTACGCAGAGCGCGTCGTAGCGTCGGCGTCCCCGCCGACGGCATTACGGCGTTTGCCTTGACGATTGGTATAATTCCCCTGCGATGCATCGCCGTTGGATTGGCGCGACGCTGCTCAGCGCGGTGGGGTTGCTGGGCTTGGGCGCGGGCGCGCTGCTCTGGATCACAAGCCGCGACGCGCCGCTCCCCAGCGGAGCGCAACTGGCGGGCTACTCTCTCGCGGGCGTACGCCCCAGTAAGCTGCTTCAGCACCTGCAACACCTGCGCGCTATCCTTGCCGAACAGCCCGTCATCGTCGAACAGTTGCCCGCGCGCCGTACCAAGCTCAAAGAGTGGGGCGTGGAACTCGATGTCGCCACCACCCATCAAGCAATTCTTGACGCATGGGCGCGCGTCCCTCTCTGGGAGCGGATATTCGGCAAGCCCCGCCTCCAAACCCAACTCCACTGGGCGACCCTCCCTGAACTGTTCCACGCGCAACTGAGCCAGTTCCGCTCGCTGGAACGCCCGCCTCAGGATGCCCGCGTGCGCTTCACGAACGGGCAGGTGGAGATCTTGCCCGCACAGGACGGCTGGGCACTGAACCCCGACGCCAGTTATCGCAACCTGCTCAACGCCCTGCAAGAGCTACCCGCTGCGTATATCGCCTTCCCGCTGGCGATGCAGACGACTCCGCCCCGAATCACATCCGACCAGCTCCGCGCGATAACAGGCATCGTCGCGAGCTACACGACCCGTTTTCCCGGCTATCAGGTGCAGCGCAACCACAACATTCGGCTGGCGGCGCAGGCGTTAGACGGGCGTGTGCTGCTGCCCGGCGAGCGGCTCTCGTACAACCAAACCGTCGGCAAGCGCACGCTTCGGCAGGGGTTCCGCCCCGCGCCCGTGATTATTCGAGGCGAGAAGCGCTTAGGGATTGGTGGAGGTATCTGTCAGGCCTCCTCCACCCTGTTCAACGCCGCGCTGCTGGGCGATTTGAAGATTGTGCGCCGCGCTAACCACTCCATCCCCATCGACTATGTGCCGCTTGGACGCGACGCCACCGTCACCGATACAGGTATCGATCTGGTCATCGAGAACCCCTTTGACCACCCGATTGCGATTTCCGCGTCGATGGGGCGTTCCTCGTTGACGGTGCGCATTCTGGGCTCGCCAGCGCCACAGCGGCGCGTGGTGCTGAAAACGGAGCGTACCCCGTTGCCGTCGCCCCCTGTGCAGCGCGTGCCCGACCCGACGCTGCCTGAGGGTCAGGAGCGCGTGCTGAAAAAAGGTTCGGCAGGGGTGCGGGTTGTCCTCTGGCGTGAGGTGTACGAGAACGGTTTACTGGTCAAGCGCGAGCGTGTGGCGACCAGCGTCTATCGGGCGCAGCCGCGCGTGATTGCAGTGGGGAGCAAACTGACGCAGCCAGCCGTCCTCCCTGCGCGCACGGGCGAAGGAGGCGATTAGACAATCCGCCGCTCCACAATCGCGACGGGGTCAAATGTACGCAGCCGCCAGCCAATCGTAAACAGCGCGAACGCTAACACCATCAGCGGTACAGGCAGCGTGTATTGATAGGCAATCGGGTCGAACGGTTCGATATACAGCCCGCGCGGCTCCATAATGCGCGTTTTCGCCCAGAGTAACACCCCCATCGCGCTCAGCACCCCCAGCGCCCATCCCAGCGCAACCACCGTAATCGTCTCCAGCGAGACGCGCATCAGCAGCCCCCGCCGCGTGAAGCCAATCGCCTGCAACAATCCGAACTCCACCAGTCGCTGCTGAAAATAGATGTTCGCCAGCAGCCCCGTCATCGTCGCGAGCATCACCGCCACGACCACCACCACAATCCCCGTGATGAAATAGAGGTTTTTGAACGCGCGATGAGTCTCTTCTTGCAGCTCGGCGTAGGTCCACACGCGCGCCTGCTCGCCTTTGAGCTGCTCGCGGAGCCAGGCGTCGAGGCGGGGCTGATAGCGCGGCTCGGTGGCGAAAATCAGCAGGTTGCGCGTCGGAGGAAAGAAGTTGTCGCGAATAAACTCCAGCGAGCCGAGCGCGAGCCATGTATCGCCCTCCAGCACGCCCACCACCCGCACAGGTACGGGCGCGTACTGGTCGGGCAGGAACGGCGACAGTACCACATCGCCAAGTTTGAGGTTTTTGTTGCGCATCAGCGGCTCTGAGAGGGCAACGCCCGCTTCGCCCGGCTGGGGGTAGCGCCCCGCGCGGAGCGTCAGCCGACACCGCGCCGCCAGCGACGGCATCTGCTCCTGCTCCAGCCCAAAAATCACGAACGGCATCTTGCCCACGATGGTCTCGGCGTTCATAAAGCAGACCACTGTCTCGTAGGAGGTGGCGTAATAGGGGGCATTGCGAATCCGCTCGACCAGCTCAGGTTTGAGTTTATTGGAGCCGCGCGGGGTTATCGCCGCGAAGTAGCGGTTATAGTCGTAGATTTTGAGGATGGTACGGTCGATGGAGTTCAGCAGCGCGACGACGCTGGCAATCGTCAGCACAGCCAGCGCCAACACCAGCATCAGCGGCAGGCTGCGCCCTGGATTGCGCGTTAGAAACAAGATGGGCGATAACGGGTGTCGTCGGGGCATAGCGAACCTCTACGAGGATATGATACCCGACGATTAGGGGGCAATTGAAAGCGGCGTCCCCCCGCTTCGGACGCGGGTCTGTTTTGAACCCACTCTGTGTACCCTTATCAGGACTCCCCCTCCCCCACGCCTTGGGAGAGGGGGACATAGTTTCAGGCAATCAGCAGCCTTGCCCGAAGTTGAACAGCACAATCAGCAGGTCGGCGTCGTCGACGATGTTGTCGCCGTTGACATCAGCGTCGCTGCAACCCGAATTGCCAAAGTCAAATAGCACAGCAAGTAGGTCAGCGTCGTCGACGATTCCATCGTTGTTTACATCGCCTTCTATCGGTACGAAGATGGTCATATCGTCCACTGTCGGCGGGCGAGTAGTTGCGTTATTTACGATGAACTCGCGATAGCCGATGTAGACATTCCCTGCGCGCTGGGTGGTGGAATCGCAGACGCTGATGTTATCGAACTTTGCTTTGATGATACCGTTGCGCACCGAAAGCGAAAGCCGATACCAGCCTGAATTGTACGAAGTGAGGTTGATGCTCTGAATAACTCGCCATCGGCGCGCTGCGGTGGAGTTCGGAACGCTGTCGCCGCCGTCGCCAGCATCAACAAGTTCCAGTCTTGCCACATTGTTATCACGGTAGAATACCCATGCAACTCCTGTAATCCCACACGCGCTTGTGGCGGCGGAGCCTGTAACGCGATAAGGCATGCGGAAGTAAGTGTCTGTTGTACCGAGCACGCCAATCGCCCACGCTTCGTGATCGGCGGGCGGGTTATTGCGCAGGGCAGTGTCTAAGTATACTAACAGGTCGTATCCCGCGCTGTTCTCGTAAAGATAGTTGAAGGATGCCTGATTGCCGCCCCCGGTCCAGTCCCACATAATCATCGCGTTGCCGCCTTGCGGGGACGCAGAAATCACGTTTGGGTTGATAGCGGGGGTACCCACCTGGGTTGGGTCAATCACGCGCGGATTGCGGAAAGAACCAGTCCAGTCGGGAACCATGTCGCCCACATTTTGTCCATCGAAGTTGGAGTAGATGCGACAGCTGGGCGGTGCGGGTGCGTTGTTGCTCGCGCCCGGTGTCGCGCGGAGCAGTAGAAAGTCGCGCGCGTTATTGTTGGTGTCCAGACCGTCGCGATAACGGGCGTAGGACTGGAAGGTGATGTCCGTTGCTCCCCCGTCCGTCGCCGTTAGCTCGCCCCAGATGCCAGCCCCCGTATTGGCAACGACGTCGGAGGGGAAATTTTGACCAAGATATACTTCATAGGCAACGGCGTCCACCACCTGATTGTTCGTATCCACCAACGCAAGCCATTCGTTGTCATTTTCCCACAGGTTATTCGCGCCAACTTGCTGGTTGACATTTGGGACAAGTCCTGTGTTCGTGCCGATTACATAGAACGCGCCAGGGGCGAGGATGACTGTCGTATCGGGAATGTTGTCGCCATTCGTGTCGCCTATCACATAGTCGGGGTTGTTGTCAGCGTATGTAGCGAGGTCGCCCGCCAGCAGTTTCCAGCCAGTAATGTTTGCGGGGGCATCACCAGCGTTGTACAACTCGACAAATTCGCGATCGTCCGTGCCCAAATCGTCGTATTGCACTTCGTTAATCACCACGCGCGGCTGCGCCAGCGCCACGCCGCTTGCAATCGCAAGCGTAAGAGCCAATCCGAAGAATCGCTTCATCGCCATAAGCCTCCTTTCGTCGGTGTGCGAGGGTAGCTCGCTGCGCACTATTATACCATGCGCATTTGCGAAGGTACACTCTTGTTATGCGCTGGTTCAGTGCGATTCTGGTGTTGACGGGCGTGTGTTTGCACGCGCAGCCGCAGCAGGGCGGGCAAATTCAGTTCGGCAAGGTGAAAATCAACTACGACCGGCTGGTCTCCACACGCCGGGTCAAGGGCGAGCAAGTGGAGATTCAGGTTCAGGGCAGGCGCGGCGCGCCCGTGCGCGTGGAATCGCCCGACCAGTATTTCACAATGACCTGCATGCAGCTGCAGGCGACGCTTGCTCCCGACGAGCAGAATCGGCTCGTGGTGCGCAGCGCGGAGGCGTCAGGACAGGTCAACTTCCGCTACGACCGTCCCAAGCCGCTCAGCCGTCTGGACGGAACCGCCCAGCGCGTGCTGTACGACGGACAGCAGCAAACCGTGACCTTCGTGGGGGACGTCGCGCTCGACGGCGAGGACGAGTTCTACCTGATGCGCTGGCGCAATAACGAGCGGATTGTGGTCTATTTAGAAGAGGAGCAACAGCGTGTGGAAGCCCAGTCCAAA